>NZ_JBGSXF010000552.1:0-2016 GCF_041751555.1 Persicitalea sp.
TTTCCCGGCGTCGGCCAGGGGCTGTAAAAGCCCCCAGGGCCCGGCCCGGTCGGGGCCAAGGCGATCCTGAATGAATCCCGCCACCTTGCGCTCGCCGTAAGTCGAGTACATGGCAATCAACAACGTCAGGCCGAAGATGACCAGGATGATGAGGGATTTTATAATGAAAGGTATTAACTCCATTTGGGTGTTGATGGTGGCGTTTTTCTTTGGGTTAAAAGGTCAATGGTGAACCGGTCAACGGTTTGAGAATTTCTTTTTTTCAAAACATACTGGACAGCGTAGAACGCCGATTGACCTTTTAACCTTTTACTGTTTGACCTTTTTCTTAATTTTCACTACTCTCGAACGCCGAGCGCTCGTTCGCTTTCTCGTTATTCTCAATGCTCAACTGGCGCACCGTGTTTTCGTCGGTGATGAACGGGCGGGAGTCGTCGATGGGTTTGTACTGTGAATTGGCCAGGCGCAGGGCGAAGTCAGGCTTTTTAATTGTGTCGGAGCGGTACTTGTTAGCCGAAACGACCGAACTGCGCAGCACTTTCGTAGGGCCTTCGAGTACCCAGTCGCTGGTTTTCTTCTTTTCAAAGCGGCAGGTGTTACAAATCCATTCCTGTACTTCACCCCACTCGTTTTTGCGCGCTGTGACACGAATAACTTCCTCACCCCGGTACCAAAGTGTCACGTGGCTGCTGCACTTGTCACAATCGCGATGAGCATCCACGGGCTTACTGAACCACACGCGGTTCTTGAAACGATAGGTTTTGTCAGTCAAAGCTCCTACCGGACAAACGTCGATGACGTTGCCGGAGAAGTCATTGTCGATCGCCTTCTCGATATAAGTACTTATCTCGGCGGCGTCGCCCCGGCCCAATACGCCGTGAACGCGCTTTTCGGTGATCTGATCGGCAGTATAGACACAGCGGTAGCACAGGATGCAGCGCGTCATGTGCAGTTGAATGTACGGGCCGATGTCGTGCTTCTCGAACGTTCGCCGCTCCTCTTCGTATCGTTGAGCCGATGAACCATGCTCGTAGGCAAAGTCCTGCAAGTGGCACTCACCCGCCTGATCGCAGATCGGGCAGTCGAGCGGGTGGTTGAGCAGCAGAAATTCTACTATCGCCTTGCGCTCTTCCAGTACGGCGGGATTAGTCACATTCTCGACTACCATACCGTCTTGCACTTGTGTAATACACGAGGGGATCAACTTGGGCATGGGCCGCGTGTCCTTGGCTGACCCCTGCGCTACCTTTACCAGGCAGGCACGGCACTTGCCGCCGCTGCCTTCCAAAGGCTTGTAATAGCACATGGCGGGCGGCACCAAATGGCCTTGACTAGCGTCGGCCTCGGCAATGCGTCGCGCGGCCTGCATAATCGTCGTCCCTGGCTCTACCTCGACCTCAATACCGTCGAAGGTTATCTTAAATAAGTTTAGTTTTTTATCTTCTTCCATGCTATCAATGATAGAATGAGTAAATGATAGAATGATAGAATATTGCTTTCGCCTGCTTATTCACTCATTCTATCATTCTATCATTCAAAATTAAATTAGACCAGCTCCGCTTCCCCCATGTACACCGCCCCAGGCATTGTTGCCTCCTTTGGATGCGTCACGTGCCATTCGAATTCTTCGCGGAAGTGGCGGATGGCGCTGGCGACAGGCCAGGCGGCAGCGTCGCCGAGCGGGCAGATTGTGTTTCCTTCTATTTTCTTGGCAACATCCACCAGCAGGTCGATGTCGCGCATGTTGCCGTGGCCGTGTTCGATGCGGTGGAGTACTTTCTCCATCCATCCCGTTCCTTCACGGCAAGGGCTGCACTGTCCGCAGGATTCATGGTGGTAAAAGCGCGAGAAGTTCCAGGTATTGCGTACGATGCAGGCCGTCTCGTCGAAGACAATGAAACCGCCCGAACCGAGCATAGTACCCGTAGCAAAGCCACCGTCGGACAGCGACTCGTAACTCATCAGCCGGTCTTCGCCCTCGGCTGTTTTGTAGACTAAGTTGGCCGGAATGATCGG
>NZ_JBGSXF010000553.1:0-1729 GCF_041751555.1 Persicitalea sp.
GCTACCTGGAATAACCAAACCATCGCCGAGAGCGACGAAACCGTCGTTGTCGAAAACAACCACTACTTCCCCATTGAGTCGGTGAAGAGTGAATTCTTACAGGAATCCGACACGCACTCCGCCTGCCCGTGGAAGGGAACGGCCTCTTATTACAGTTTAAGCGTAGACGGCAAGACAAATAAAGATGCCGCCTGGTACTACCCCAACGCGAAGGACGCCGCCAAAAACATTGAAGGCTATGTAGCCTTCTGGAAGGGTGTGGAGGTAAAGTAGCTATCTTCGCCGGATGAAGCAACTGCGTCCTTTCGTCTTTTGGCCTCCCTTTCTTGTCCTTATTGTTGTTTGCATTTTCAGCCTGATCAACCCGCAGGCGATGATTTCGGTCATCGCGGCCCTCAACTCCGGCATGATGGGATCGCTGGGTTGGTTATTTTCGGTGGGGGCGCTGGTATTTTTTCTGCTTTGTCTGGTTGTGTATGTTTCGCCTTTGGGCAAAATCAAGATCGGTGGGCCGCTCGCGCTGCCCCTGCTCAACCGCTGGCGCTGGTTTTCGATCACGCTTTGTACCACCATTGCGACAGGTATTCTTTTCTGGGGAACCGCTGAGCCGCTTTTTCACCTGCACGCCCCACCGCCAAGTTTAGACATCGTGCCCAATAGCCGCGAGGCGGCCACCTTTGCCGTTTCGACTATGTACATGCACTGGTCGCTGATTCCCTACGGAATTTATACACTGGGTGGCCTGATGTTTGCGCTTTGCTATTATAATCTCAATCAGCCGTTTAGCCTGGGGTCGATGCTGTACCCGATTTTGGGCAACCGCGTTCACCGTTCGTTGAGTACCTGGATCGATGCACTATGCCTCTTCTGCCTGGTGGCGGGCATGGCGGCTTCGCTGGGAGCGGGCATTCTCATTATTTCCGGTGGTTTGGAGCAGATACTGGGTGTTCCGTACAGCATTCTAACATTGGGATTCGTCGCGCTAGCCATTGTTCTCTCATTTGTCGCTTCGGCGGCGAGTGGCTTATTGCGCGGCATCCGTATTTTGTCCGAAATAAACGTCAGCATTTTTATCATGCTGGGCGTATTTATGTTCGTCGTCGGGCCGACGTTGTTCCTGCTATCGTTCGGACTGGAAGCTTTCGGCGAGTACATCACTCATTTCTTCACGAGAAGCCTAATCGGCACCATCACGCCCGACACCGAATGGGCCAAAAGTTGGACAATTTTTAACTGGACCAACTGGTTAGCATGGGCACCTATTACGGCTCTGTTTTTAGGAAGAATTTCGCGCGGCTACACCGTTCGTCAGTTCATTACTTTCAATCTTTTTCTGCCCGCATTGTTCGCCTGCGTCTGGATCATGATTTTCAGCGTCAGCGCAATTCACTACGATTTTCAGGTGTCTGGCTCGCCGCTTTACGCCGTGCTGAACCAGGAAGGCGGGCCGAGCCGGGTCATTTTTTCGATTTTGGAAAAACTACCCTTCGCCCAAATCACCAGCATCGTTTTCTTCGTTACAGCCTTCCTCTCCTACGTCACCGCCGCCGACTCCAACACCACCGCCATGAGTGGCATCAGCGTCGTAAAATCAGAATCAGGCAGCGACGAGCCACCACTCTACGTCAAAATCGCCTGGGGAAGCTTGATTGGGTTGATTGCCTGGATTATGGTTTCGTTTTCGGGAGAAGGGAAGGATAAAGGGCTGGAAGGCGTAAAGATTCTATCG
>NZ_JBGSXF010000554.1:0-7084 GCF_041751555.1 Persicitalea sp.
GAACATAAAATTATCCAGCGTCCGCTCCACCGCGTACACATAGTTCTGCACTTGGTTACCAAAATGGTTTTTAGCGACCATATTGCCCGCCCGTACGCCCCGGCCGACGCGCTGCTCGAAATCCGAAGGCTTCCAAGGAACATCCAGATGGTGCATGGCCACGATATGCTTCTGCGCATTGACTCCGGTTCCGAGCTTCTCGGTCGATCCCATTAACACGCGGATCCGGCCTTCGTTGGTGTCCCGAATGATTTGCTGACGCTGCTTGTCATTCTTTGCATCGTGAATAAACCGGATTTCCTTAGCAGGCAGCTCGTATTCCTGAATCAGCTTTGCTTTTAAGGCGTCGTACACGTTGAAAAGGGAAGTTCCCAAGGGAGTACCCAAGTCGCAGAATACGATCTGGGTGCCTTTGAATGGCATCGATTCATTATAATGTCGGCTAATCACCGCTGCCGCCTGGCTTATTTTATTATTCGGGTGGTCGCCTGATGTAGGGTCAATTAGCCGCATGTCCAGTGCCGACTTTTTAGAATAGTTTGTAGCAATCAACATTTTGGCCCGCTCTTCCGACTCCGAAAGCCGCCCTCTGCCTAGCAAAGTACCATCGCCGCTGGCAGCGAACTTGATGAGGTTTTCGGTGAACGCGGCCTGCTGCTCGGTCGGTTTGATGTTCATCAATTGGTGAACGGCGGCAGGGCGATCGACACCAACCATCTCTGCCGTGCGGAAATCGGTGATTTGACTATAGCAGGCGGCCAGTTCAGGTACTTTAATAAAGTGCCGGAAACGGGACTTCTCAATTAACTGGTTCGTAACGGAATACTCGTAATCAGTGGTCTTCTTGGCATAGACCGACAGCCAGGAATCAAAGTTTTCCATTTTCTGTCGCTCTAATTCTTTTGGCCGCAGGTATTTGAAAAGCAAGTACAATTCCGTCAGAGAGTTAGAAATAGGTGTCCCAGAGTAAAATGCAACACCGGAATCCCCTCTCCTCTTTTCCTGAATGGTTCTGACGGCAAAAAGCATATTGAGCGCTCGCTGCGAACCCACCTGATTACCTAGGCCAGCCACCCTATCGTGCCGGGTGGTAAAAAGAAGGTTCTTGAATTTATGGCTCTCATCCACCTGGAGGAAATCAATACCCATCTTCTCAAAATCCAGGGTATCGTCTTTTTTCTCGTCAATCTGATGGAGTACTGAATTCAGGTTGTTCGAGAGAGAAATCTTTCTTCTTTCAAGACCTTTCAGCAGTGCGGTACCTACCCGGTAATCGTTTCTTTTGAGTTCGTTCAGGTCTTTTTCAAGATTAGCGACTTCATTACCAATCAGCCGTTTTTGGACATCCAGACTTTGGGGAATTTTGGCGAACTGGTCGTGCGTCAAAATAATACAGTCCCAGGCCGTATTGGCCATAGCGTCAAAAAGTCTGCCCCTCCGCTGTTTGGAAAAGTCTTTCTCGGATGGTGCGAGGATACGAGCGTCGGGATAAGCCGCTTTGAAAGTGTCGGCAATGGCGCCAACGTTCGCCTTCATACCCACAATCATCGGCTTGGCCACCAGACCCAGGCGTTTCATTTCGTAGGCGGTGACAATCATCGTCAGCGTCTTTCCGGTTCCGACTTCGTGGTCCACAATGCCCCCTGCGTTCTGCATCAGCATCCAGGCGGTATCTTTTTGAGAACCGTATAATTCCTTGATGCCTAAGTTTTGCAGACGCAAGCCCGGAAATTTAAGGTGAGAGCCGTCGTACTTCTGCTTTACTTCCGAGTTGTACAGCCGATTGTAGGTTTCCTCGACCACTTTTTTCTCAGAATGTGGCAGCTGTCCCATCCAGTCAACGAACCCGTTCCGAATAGAATCAATCTTTTGGGAAGCCAGCCTGATCTTCTCTGAATCCCGGACAGTGATTTCCTTACCTTGGCCGTCATTAATCTTTTTGGTGATATTGGGTACGTTGTCTAACAGGGCGTAGTGGAGCAAATCCAAACCTGTGTAGCTTCTACTGCTGGACTGTACGGCATACTCTTCCGTCAGCTTGGGGTTGTAACGATAGTCGAATCCCTTAATTCCGAAGTCGTCGATGGCCGAAGAATAGCTAACCGCGACTTCGGTTGAAAAGAATTGTGAAGCAAAGCGTGAGTACAAATCCGTATCGAGCCACCTTTCCCCTAAGTTAAAATCAATCAATTCAAATGGAACGGGTTCGGGCTTAACGCTTTCCAGGTAGCGAAGGGTTTTATCAATTTCCGAAGGTCCTACTTGCGCTTTCGAACCTAAGGCGGTTATTTGCTCAATTTTCTGCTGAATATTTCCCGATCCCAAAACATCTTTGATCTGGTAATCGCCACTGACCGGGTTGAAATAAATCTGTTCGGCTAAATCCGTCAACAGGCCATCGGTTCGCTCTCCGGAAATTTCGGCCATGTATTCCAAATTGGCTCCCCCGAACCGATTCAGAGAAGCTGCCAGGGCTTCTTGGGGAGTAAAGGAAGATACTTGAGCATTCGCGATGTGAACCGGGCGATGGAAAATATCCGTTTTTTCGTAGGATTTGGACACCTCACTGTATGTCTCCAGCGAGAGAAGTTGACGGCCCGACGGATCGAGCAGGATGGTGTCAATATTCGCTCGGTCTTTCAACGAGCCAAAGCTTGTTTTGAAAGAATCGTAGCTCTTATTGAGCTGTTCGCGATACTGCGGGCTTTCGGTTTGATTATCCCGCTCCTGGTGAACCAGTTTGAAGTAATTGTCTCGGATGTCGATAAGGGTTTCCCAACGCTCTCGTTGCGAAAATGACAGCCGCATGGGTTCTACAATCGCATTCCCTGCTTCTTCTTGTTGAAGTTTCCCTATCGTTCCGGCCTGATTTACGATGCTGCCCTCGGAGAGGTGTTCAAATTGCTCGCCGGTGAATTTAATTGAAATCGGCTGGATGGGGAGTGCCGCAACGGGCAACGAAAATAGATCGAGTTGCCCCGCCGGCGCTGACTTTCGTCTGGAGTTAGTAATAGATTTTGCCTGATAAAGTCGGTAGTCAAACTCTTTGAGTAAGTCTTGTTGAAACACCTCCGACAGTTCTCTCCCTATTTGTTCGGTCTGCCCGGAGTAGATATAAATGAGCGCGGGTTTACCATATTGGTTGGTGGCAATGTCTCTGCTCGTATGAATTATTCTGTTTGGAGCGCTCTCAAAATATAAATTGGATTTGACAGCCTCTGCTTCGGGAAAAGGGCTGTAGGTTTGTAGGAATAACTCTTCTTGTTCAGAAAGTATACCGACAGGCTTTGCTCGCTTTTGGACGATGATGAAATCAGACCCTGCTTCTGTACCTACCTCCTTGAAGAGGTTGTTGGGCAACCTTACCGCCGAAATCAATAGAGCTTTTTGCAGGAGATTTTCGCGGAACATGCGATTACCCTCCGTATTGGCAAAACTATCGGTGGTAATCATTGCGACTAACCCGCCGGGTCGAGCCAGATCGACACTTTTTAGGAAAAAGTAGTTGTGAATCTGCCCGGTGGCCTGTTTTTCGACCGACCCTTTCCTGGCAAAGGCCGGATCAAATACTGAGATATTACCGAACGGAATGTTGCTGGCCACCAGATCGAAGCGATTGTCTTTTTGCGCACCGACGTTCTCAAAACCTTCATTTCTGACCGAATTCCCTAATTTTGCCGAGAGCAATAGCCCAGTCAGCAAGTCCTTTTCGAACATGAGGACATCGCTCGGACGATGGTCATTTTTAATCACATCGATGAACCTACCGCTTCCCGCCGACGGATCAAGTACGGAATTCAAAGGAATACCGTTCGCTTTCAAGGAAGAAGAAAATGCTTCGATGATAGGGGTAGGCGTGTAAAATCCGGTAAGAACGCTGTTCTTGGCTGACTCGATGTATTTAGCGGAATCATTCGGCATGTACAATTCCACCAAATCGTGCAATTCCTGAACCATAGGACGCATCCGCCTATTGGACTCGCTCCAAAGTGACTCTTGCTTTGGATCCTTCAAAATCTCACTTAACCCGCCAAATCCGGCGTAGCGAGATAAAACCATGTTTTCCTGGGCATTGGCATTTCTAAAACCGAGGTGAAGTTCAAACGCCAGGCGCAGCGCGATCAGATTTGACCGCATTTGTTCCAACTTGTTCATGGGTGGGTTGGGGTGGGATTTTAATTTTTGTTGAGAGAGAGTAGCGTTTTCCTGACTCCGCTGAGAAGTTCCTTATTGGCTCTCACCACATCTTCAGGCGTGGTCGCCATTTGGAGGGCAAAAACGGTGGCCGTGTTTTCGACAAGAATGTGCATTACTATGTCTTGCTCATCCAATTCTTCGATTCCGGTCGCGTACGTAAGGAAGGTCTGGTTTTCCAGTATGAAGTCTCTAAGGATGTCATAAGGCGAGGTAATGCTTTCCAGGGTTTCAGTTAGGGCGCGTTCCATCGCCTCGTAGGTTGCCATCCCCGCCCGATCGAAGGCTTGAAAAAGGGTGATGGAATCTTGGGTCAACTCTGCCAGATGAGTTTCAAAATCCTGGCTTTGAATCAAATCCAGATGATGATCGGTCAGATATTTTTTAATCCCGTTTTCAAAATATCCCTCCTGATGCCCACTTGCGTCTGATGGTTCAATCATACCTGAAATATTAAATATTAATTACCATATTTCAAATTTATAATTTTGATTTATATAAATTGGTTCACCTGTTTTGGGATTTTGGAATCCCTACACAGCAAAAAAGGCCGATAGCTTGTAGCTATCGGCCTTTTTTGCTCTTGCCTATTTGTTTTCAACAATAGTCGAAAATAGTCACGTAGTGTTTATACCAAGGATCAACGGCAAAATTCATGGTGGCGCATTGGTGGCTTCCTTGAAAAAATTGCAACAGTCTGGAACAGGCTTCCTCACTTCCAAAAACAAATAAGTCTTTGTCCCTGACCATGTAGGCGCTTACGTTTTCCTTAGCAAGCTGGCTCATTTTCTGCGAGCAGGTTTCGTTCTGAATATTCATGTTGTGGAATTTAAAAAGGGTTTCCAGTCCGGTAGAATACCCGGACTGGAAACAGATGGGAAAACTAGGCTATCAAGTCAGTGAAAACGGGAAGGTCGCAGGATTTCAAAAGCTGGTGTCCGTTAGCGATGCTGAGACAATGGTTATAGCCGTCCAAATTGAGCCGCTCCGCGCGGTTAAACATGGACATTCCATTGTCAGCCGTTACGCCCATTTCGTGCGTCGTGTAGTTCGTCAAGCCATTAAACAGGCCAAAAATGGTGTAGCCTGTGTCGGCCATTTCTGTTCTGAAGCAAGCCTCGATGGTGGAAACGATGTTTTGCTTGCGGGTGCTGATTTCGGCCTGGCCTAGCCGCTCCTCCCTGCTTAGGTTTGCCAACCTAGCTACCAGGCTATGGTGAATTTCTTTCGACACTTCCACTTTTGAAAAGTCGTTCAAGGTTTTGTAAAAGGTGCGGAGGCTTTTCCGGTAGTTGTAAAATTCCTCCTGAATCCTTTCGACGCCAATCTCCAGCCCGCGCGAATGCTTCACTTTGAGGGCGCGGTACTGCCGGGCAAAACGATTGCCGCAGCGAATCATCATGTTTGAGTTTCCGACGAAAAACGTGGTCTGTCCGTCGTGACCGTTGCCAATCAGCAGATAATCTTTGAATTCAAAGCCTCCGACCTCAAAAGGCTCCGTGCATTTGAGGAACCCAAGCATTTTCTTACCGCCTTCCAACTCATAGATGGCTTCGATTGGAAAATTGGTAACCTCGGCGAACCGCTCCACGCTGCGGATGAACGAAGCATTGGGCATCGGGTTGTACCCTTTCTTGCACACGTTCAGCAAGGCTCCGGTGTCGCTCCGAAGCAGGGCCTTGTACCCTGCCAGTTCCGTAGCTTTCTCCAAGAACGACGCGGAAATTTTGGACTGGACTACTTCCCAATCTGAGAGGGAAATGGTGATTGATGGATTTTGATTTACCATGATAATAATTAATTAAGAGGTTTGTAAATGGCAGTCTGTCAACTGCTTAACTACCTAAAGGTACCAATTTATCTTGATTGCTACAACTTAGATAAGCACAATTTCAAGAGAAAACCTTTCTTCCCATTTGGTACAAAAAAGGGCTTTCCTTTGGAGGAAAGCCCTTGTTAACGTGCTGGTTTTATCTGACTACATTTTCGGCCCCTTTCGCTTTGGCGGATCCTCTTCCTTAGAATCTTTATGGGTTAGCCGATTCTTTTCTACTACGGATATGAGCGGCTTTGTCATGGTAGGTTTTAGAAAAGATAGTAGTGACAAATCTCCTAGGTAAAGATTACTTGAGCTGGCTAAACTTTTTCCATTCCGACTTTTCAGGACGTCGTTGAAATCATTCTGGGCAGCCGTCGGCTTAACCACTGCCGTAAGTTTCTTTCCATCTCTCCTTTCTATTTCAACCCCTAATTGATACAGAGCAGATTCCAGCATACACTGCTTGTTGGGAAATTTTACTTCTGTGACCGTCCGCATGACATTCGTTTCGGCTTCGACCAGATTCTCCCGGCGCATTTCGGTTGCCTTCTTACCTACCCGTTCAAACATATTCATTTTGTCCAAAATCCGGTCGATTACGCCCGCGTTTTCTGATAAAACTTCCCGGAATCCAACCTCTTTACTCAACGGGTATTTTATTTCGATTGTCATCACGTTATGTCCTACCTCTTTTGCAGTCAAATTATTCTCCCCCGCTCCGGTTGCCGGTGTGGGGTTGTTATAAACCACATGCGGGAGTATCGCGAAGCGATTGTCCCGCTGTGGGTGTTCGGTGGCTAGCAAATTAATTGCAAAACGGTTTCCTGCGTTGTCACCATCCATCCCAATCACAAATTGGGCTTGTGGATTGGCCTTAATTATTTTGCCAACCTGCTCCATTTGCTGGTGGGACGGATTGCCCGCCGACGAAATGTACTGTCGATACTCGCCCTTAACGGGTGGGGAAAGTATATGGTACGATATGGAATCGATCGGAGATTCCGAGATCATGATCCGATTAGTTATTATTTTAAAGTCTGACTTTTCGATTTCAACCGATAAATTTCCTTC
>NZ_JBGSXF010000555.1:0-4915 GCF_041751555.1 Persicitalea sp.
ATGTCGAAAGAAACCGAGAGGTCGTTGGTGGTGATTTGGGTAAAATCGGCGGTAGTTTGTACGTCGGCCATCGGTGCCCCAAAAGCTTCAGAGTCCATTGGAACTGCTTGTGCATTCATACTTATAGCCGCTTCTTTCGAGAACCTTGCTCTTTCATTGCGCATCACCACAGGTTGCGGGAAGTCCACATACTGCACGCCAAGCGTAGGCATAACGCCACCGAGGGCGGGATTGGAAGTAGAAAGCGTGAGTTTGACATTATCCCAGTTTTGTCCGGTATTCTGAAAAACCTCCGCCTTGTAGGCCAGCGCCACCGGAGCGTTGGTTTCTTTTACGCGCAGATCATAGACAGGCCGCCAGCCCGCTCCTCTGACCACGTAAGAAATTTCCAGATCGAGAGCCGTACGAACCGTAGTTGTCAGACTGACCTCAATGCCCCCCGTGGGTCGGTTGCGGCTGTTCTGCCAGTTGGATAGCTGGTTTTTGAGGTTATTCTCCCGCTGCTGCAAATCTTTCAGAAGCTCCTTTACTTTGATCAATTTCGCGCCAATGTCGGTCAGCCGCTCGCGGTAGAAATTCGCCATGTCTTTCAAGTCAGCCACCTTCACGCCCGTAGCCGTACCACTAACCTGCTTGTTGGCCAGAATGAGCAGTTTTTCCTCTTCCAGTACCGACCTCGATAACTCGGCGGCGGCAATGTCGTCCTGCACGGTGCGGAGCGTGTCGTCGAGTTGCAGGATATTTTTGGGACGGGGCGCATTTTGCAGGTAGTTTTGCACGAAGCGCACTCCCGTAATCACGGCGTTGCCCGATCCTTTGACCTGAATGCTGTTCTGATCGATACTTTGCGGGATGTTCTCAATGACGAGCCGCTGCTCCCCGGCCGTGACGGTAGCTTTGGCGGTGGCCGTCAACTCAGCACGGTTGAGAAAAACCGTAGCGTGGGTGAGCGTTGGTGAGACGGTTTGTTGATTGGAGTTTTGGGCAAAAGCCGCCGTCAATGAAATGTAGGCGAGGGAAAGTACGAAGATGCTTTTTTTCATGGCAAGATAGATTGATAGGAAACCGGTTTTGTAAGGTGTAATGATAGTGGTAGGTTTGCTTTTCAGAGACGAAATCGTTCCTGACGTTTAATAAGGATGAGCATTGTTTATGTATAGAGCTGATTATTTACAAAAATTCGTCCAAACAATTTTCGAAAAAATCGGCTGCCTGCCGAAGGAAGCACTTTTGGCTTCCGAAGTCCTCATCAGCGCCGACCTGCGCGGCATCGACTCGCACGGCATTGCGCGGCTGGCGGGCTATGTGCGGCTCTACGACCATGATCGCTTGAACCCCAGCCCGCAAGTTCGCATTGTCCACGAAACACCAAGTACCGCCACCGTGGATGGCGATCGTGGCCTGGGCCTGGTCGTTGCGCCCCGAGCCATGCAAATCGCGATGGACAAAGCCGAGAAGGTAGGCTCGGGCTGGGTGTCGGTGCGCAACTCCAACCATTTCGGCATCGCGGGCTACCACGCCATGCTGGCCCTCGACCGCGACATGATCGGCTGGACGATGACCAACGCCGCTCCGCTGGTGACGCCCACCTTCTCGCTGGACAAGCTACTGGGTACCAATCCGCTGGCCGTGGCCGTACCCACGCGAAGCCAACCTCCTTTCGTCGCCGACTTCGCCTCCACCGCCGTAGCCTACGGCAAATTCGAAATCCTGCAACGCCAGGGCTTACCCGCCCCGCTGGGCTGGGCGCAGGACGCCGAGGGCAAACCCACCGATGACTCCAACGCCGTTAAAAGCGGCGGCGGCCTGCTGCCCCTCGGCTCCGACCGCGAGCATGGCAGTCACAAGGGCTACGGCTTGGGGGCCATCGTGGACATCTTTTCCGGGGTACTTTCCGGCGCCAACTACGGTCCCTGGGTGCCGCCCTTCGCCACGGCTGGCTTTATGGCCGCGCAGGCGGGCGTGGGCCTGGGTACCGGACACTTTTTGGGGGCCATGCGCGTTGATGGTTTTCGGCCCGCCGAAGAATTCAAAGACAACATGGACCGCTGGATCGGGGCTTTCCGCAAGGCCCGCGCCATCGAAGGCCACCAAGTCCTCATCCCCGGCGACCCCGAACGCGAATCAGAAGCCAAACGCCGCCAAGAGGGCATCCCTCTTTTGCCGCCCGTGGTGGAGTCGTTGGTGGAGTTAGGGAAGCGGTTCGGTATGGAGTTTATGAGTTTATGAGTTCAGAACTGGGCTGGCGCACCAGATTTTATTTCTGTGAGTTTAAATAGTTGTTTTTGGTTGTAATTGCCAGAGTACTTTAAATTTGTTAAATACGTAATTGGTTGAATTTGAGGAAAATGTAAACATCCTTTATCCTTTCCTCTATCCTCCTTTCCCCCTTAAAAATAATGTCCCGTAACCTCAAAGTAGGCCTCTTCATCACCATGGCGGTGCTTACGACCTCTTTTACTTTTTATTTTTGGCAAATCTTCAAGACGCCTAATTTGCAATTGGAGGCAGATCGTAGTTTTACGCTCTTGATTCCCGAAAATGCCACCTACGAATCCGTATTGGATACTTTAAAGAAAAACGAAGTCATCAACGATGAGATTTCATTTCGTTTTGTGTCCAAACTACTCAAATACCCCGATCGGGTGAAGGCCGGGCGGTACTTAATCAAGCCCGATGCCACCAACTACTCAGTGATTCAGAAACTTCGCGAGGGCAATCAGGACGCTGTGCGGCTGACTTTCAACAACATTCGTCTGAAAAACGAATTGATCGAGCGCATTGGGCCGCGCTTTGAATTCGGAGAGCAAAAGTTCCGGGAAGCACTGAGCGATCCGGCCGTGGCGCAGAAGTACGGTCTGGACACGACGACCATCGTCAGTATGTTTTTGCCCAACACCTACGATATTTATTGGAACGTAAGTACCGAGCGATTCCTCGACCGGATGCACAGCGAGTACCAGAAATTCTGGAACGACGAGCGGAAAGCCAAGGCGAAAGCCATCAATTTGACGCCCGAAGAAGTCACGATTCTGGCCTCCATCGTGGAAGAGGAACAAGCTCGCAAGCCCGATGAGCGTCCGCGCGTGGCCGGGATGTACATCAACCGCCTCCAAACCGGAATGCCGCTGCAAGCCGACCCGACGATCAAGTTCGCGCTGGGCGATTTTGCCATCAAGCGCATCCTGACCGCCCAACTGATGACGCCCTCGCCCTACAACACCTACCTCAACACAGGCCTACCGCCCGGCCCCATCCGCCTGCCCGATCAGGTATCGCTGAATGCCGTACTGAACTACGAAAAACACGACTATACCTATATGTGCGCTAAGGCCGACCTGTCGGGCTACCACGCCTTCGCCGAAAACTATGCCGATCACCTGGCTAACGCGCGTCTGTACCAGGCGGAATTGAACAGATTGCAGATTATGCGGTAATCGTAGAGACAGGGCATGCCCTGTCTCTACGGACGTAATAAATTACGTTTCTACCACCAATTTTTCGATTATGCCCCAAAAAAATAACCTTACCGCCGAGCGTATTTGGGACGCTTTTACCCAAAAGTACCAGCAAACGCCCCGCCTGTTCCGCTCGCCGGGCCGCATCAACCTCATCGGCGAGCATACCGACTACAACGATGGTTTCGTACTACCCGCCAGCGTAGACAAGGCGGTCTATTTCGCCATCGCGCCCCGCGAAGACGATTTGGTGCAGTTGGAAGCCGTAGATTTGAATGAAACTTACGAATTTCAACTCGGCGATTTGACAAAGCCCGAGCAGCAATGGCCCGTGTACCAGTTATCGGTTTTGGATCAATTGCAAAAAAACGGCTTGAAAATCAAAGGCTTCCAGGCTTCGTTTGGCGGCGATTTGCCCGTGGGGGCCGGGATGTCCTCCTCGGCGGCGTTGGAATGCTGCCTGCTTTTTGCCCTGAATGAGTTATTCGACCTGGGCTTGGATCGGCTGGAAATCGTCAAGATGGCGCAACGAGCCGAGAATGAGTACGTAGGTATGAAATGTGGGATCATGGACCAGTTTGCGTCGGTTTTCGGCAAGGAGCAGTCGGTCATTCAACTCGACTGTCGCTCGCTGGAATACAAGTACTTTCCTTTCCCGATGGACAAGAACCTCCTCATCCTTTGCGATACCAAAGTGAAGCATTCGCTGGCCGATTCGGAATACAACCTTCGGCGGCAGGAGTGCGAGAGGGGCGTGGAGATTTTGCAAAATAAGTACCCCGAAGTACACAGTCTGCGCGATGCCACGCCCGACATGGTGGAAGAACACAAAGCCGAAATGGGGCCGACGGTTTTCAAACGCTGTAAGTTCATGACCGGGGAAATCCAACGCGTGCAGGAAGCCGGCAAACTACTTCTGGAAGGCGATCTAGAAAGTTTTGGCGAGAAAATGTACGATACCCACGACGGCCTGCAACATCAATACGAGGTAAGCTGCCCCGAACTGGATTTCCTGGTCGAGCAGACCCGAAGCAACGACGATGTAGCGGGTGCCCGCATGATGGGCGGCGGCTTTGGCGGCTGCACCATCAATCTGGTGAAGCGCGGCGGAGCTGAGAATTTTGAAAAGGTGATGAAGGAGGCTTATCAGGAAAAATTCGGCGTAGAACTACCCTGCTACCGAGTGAGCATTACCGATGGGACTTCCGAAATGAAGGGTTGATGCCCGAAAGAGTATGTCAGGCGAGCAGTCCGCTTTTCTTGCCTTAACCTCCCTGAATTTTTAACCCTAGACTACCTTACTCCCATGAACCTCAACTTTCGCCTGCCAAAACTGCCTAGGAAAATAGTCCCGATTGTCGCTATTGCGCTGCTGGGTACTTTTTTGCTGAATTGTGAAACCAAAAACGAAGACGAAGACAAGATGGAATCCACGATTACGAAAGAAGCCTTCAGCA
>NZ_JBGSXF010000556.1:0-6303 GCF_041751555.1 Persicitalea sp.
ACTAATCGTCCAGTTGTAGCTGCCAAAAATGACGAACCGCTGGTCGATGACGCAGTACTTTTCATGGTTTATCCCCCGACCGCCCCGCGTTTGGTGCAGATACAACCTCCCGCCAAAATTCACGATGTCTTTGTGCTGAAATGAAGGCTTCTCATTGATATTATCATCTTCAATACCAATGGATACCGCCACACCCACCTTGGCTTTGAGCATCAGTTGTTCAAAAAGCGACTGATCCGTGAACCAGGGCACATTGACCAGGATTTCGGAATCAGCCTTCTGAATGTACTGGGTAATTTCTTCGGCGATATTTTGGAAAACAGGTTGGGGAGCTACCACAGAGAAGGCATTTGGAGTTATTCTACTGAGAATACACGCTGGAAGGTTTCGATGCTGTCGATCAGTGTGATGCCTTCTTGCTGGCAGGGGAGGATGAAGTCGGAATCGTAGGAGGCCAGATAAGTTATGCCAGCGGATTTGCAATGAGCCAAGATGATGGCGTCGTTCGACAGCATATTAAAATCCGTCATAATTCTTACGACTTCTTGGGCAACAGGCAATTTTACGTTTAATTGGCTGAAGAGCGATAACTAACGAAAGCGGGCTTTTTCCAGTTAGCACTCGTGAAATGCTGCCGCTTTCTTTTAGAGTTCTGGGTGATTTTTCTCCATGATGGCCGACAAAATGGTATAAATACTCACTCATTACCACTTGATTATATGCCAGTTCATAAGAGCCGACAAATAATTCTTCTAATAATTCGTACCGAGTGTTTTTGTTGTACTCGACAAGAAGTGTAGAATCCACAAACACCGTCACTGATTGTACCATTCTTCTTCCAAGTCAACGTCGGGAGTCCAATCAGGGAAAGAACCCCGATGTTTTCTCAAAATATCGAGTTTTTCCTCTCTGGTCAACTCGCGATTAAATTTGACATTCTCCTTTTTCGTTACAATGACTTCCACCTCCTGCTCGCGGAAAGACTCGGGTAGTTGAATCGTCAGCGTATGGTTTTCGCCTACTCGCTCTTGGTATTTCAGGGTTTCCATAATTAATTTTTTGACTGTTCCCTGAAAGTTAAGGATTATTAAGAATAATTGTCAATTTTCGACACTTCTCTACATCTTCAAAATCGTAAACTCCACCCGCCTATTCCACTGCCGGGTTTCCTCGGTGAGATTTGAAGTTATAGGATTAGCAGGCCCCCAAGCTTTGGTTTTGATGCGCTGAACTCCGATGCCCCGAGAAGAGAGGAATTTTTTAACGGCCAGCACCCGGTCTTCGGAAAGCTTAACATTTTTCTGCCAGTCGCCTATGTTATCAGTATGGCCTTCCAGCAGAATCTCTATGTCGGGGTACTCGGTCATCATCTTAACAATGCGTTCCATTTCAGGTTGCGATGGCTTTTCGACGTCAGCGCTGCTCTGGGAGAACATAATTTGATTCAGGCGGATTTTCTGCCCCTCCTTGATAGGAATCAGCAGAATATTTTTTCTGATAGTCCTAAAATTAGATTCGTTGGTCAGGTTGATTTCTTCTGTAACCCCAAAATAGCCCTTTTGACTTGCTGTGATACGGTACAATTCCTTCAAAGGGAGAATCATTTTAAATTCCCCCGTTTCAGGTTCAAAAGAAGCCCTCGCGAACTCCTCGTTGTTCTTTTTGATGTCGGCTACAATGTCGGCGCTCATCATTTGCTTAGTCTCGGCGTCTAGTACGTTGCCCGAAATGATCGCCACGGGTTCGGGCTTAATGGCGGGGAAGAGTCGCACACGGAAAATGTCTTCCTCACCCATGGAATTTTCCATCGAACTGAGGTAGGCGTAATCCGCCGAAGCAGGGATGTTGAAATAGCCATCCCACTGAGGCGTATTGATGGCCGGACCAAGATTTTCGGGTTCCGACCAATTGGTCCAGGTATCGTCGAGACGGCGGCTTAGGTAGATATCGCCGTTTCCAAATCCGCTGAATCCGGCGGATGTGAAATAAAGGGTCTTGTCATCGGATGCAATGAAGGGCGAGCCTTCGTAATCGGGGGTGTTTATGGCTGTGCCCATATGTTTGGGTTCAGACCAAGAGTCGTCGGGTTGCAGGAAGCAGACGTACAAATCCTTATTTCCCTCGGTATCGCGCCGCTGCACCGAGAGTACCATCACTTTTCCTTTAGCAGAAATGGCAAACTCGGTGTATTTTTTTTCGTGGTCGTTGTAGTGATTCTTGATTCGGCATTCTTTCGGGAAAGACCATCCTTCCCGTGTCCGGGTCGATTTAGAAAGCCCTTCGATCATGCTACCGTCGGCGCGATAGACATTGAGTAGGTAAATCGTCTTGCCATCGGGTGAAATTCCCGTGGCGGCATTGTCGCCTGTATTATTAATGGGCGCATTGATGTTGGCAGCTTCCCCCCAATTGCCGTTATTATCGAGGTATGACACCCATACATCTTGGTTGTTTGGGTCGCCGATGTTTCCCAGGTACTTGCCTCTCGTAAAGAACAGCAAACGACCGTCGGGTGAAATTACCGGAGCGACCTCTTGCCCTTTGCTATTGACTGCTTTGCCCAGATTTTCTTTCTGTAAATCCTTGGGTGTATCAGCCGTCAGGTTGATTGTGCCTCGCAGCGGAGTGGCGGAACTGGAAATTCCGATGGCGTCGAGTTGATTATAACCCAGGACGCGCGATGGCTGCAAAACAACCTTGATAGCATTAACTATAAGTGTAGAGTCTGAAGGGAAAATATAGGTCATACGACCTACCTCCTTCGAGGGGGAAATCGAATTCTCGACTAATAGATGCTCTCCCGAATTCTCGTCATAAGCAAAAACTCGTACGATAGCCCCGGCGTTAAAGTTTTCGGCGATAGCAACCTGACGGAGCGGGATCGCACGTTCAAAACCTACCTTGATCCATTCCTCCTCGATCGAGTTGACCTGCGCGGGCGACCAGGCGCAGGGACTGTTACCTACACTCGGTAGCTTGTCGGGCCGACCTAAAATCTGAACGGCGCGGTACTCTTTGCCATAAGGTCCGGGGCGATACTCAGAGGAGTAGCCCAGTATTTTGGAGGCCCATTGATCCTGCGCCCGAAGGCCCGTGGCTAGAAGGAGGAGAAGTAAGACGAGAGGTTGGGGCCTTCCCCAAAAGGGCCATTTCAATGCAGCACTATTCATGAATATCGAATCCAATAATTTTTGATTTAACGAAGTCCTTCGGCACATCCACATGCTACTTTTATTCATCACTTAGTAAAATAGGGACTATAATCTTGTAAAGTGTAAACTGACGTAGCATAATGACGGGCCAGGAAAAAATAGAATTTTTCATCTCGTCAATTTCCCAAAATATTAAGCCAAAATCAAGCCAAAAGAATGGTTGAAATCCCCAAATTTTCACTCTCCCGAATTCGTAATGTTTGGAGTCGAAATTTTATTTCCGTAAAATAAAGCATTGAAAAACAGCTTGGAAGTTCCCAACCAAGTACCTCGAAAATTAGGGTTGTCGGAAAACATAATGACGTTTCCTCGTCCCCGGCTGCTAATTAACAAACCAGCCGAATTGGCAATTTTTTGTAAAGTTTGCGGATGCACGTAGCCGTTAAGTAGTGGATTCGCGTCGTATTTGATCACCGTATTGTACGGACTCTCTGCCAATTCCAGCAGCGTATTGCTGTTGCGGTAAAGCGAAATTTTTCGATCCGTATAGCCAAAGCCCAGCGGATTGGTGATGTCCAGATTTGCCGAGAAAATGGCTCCGCCCGTATAACGCGAACCCTCAGTATCGGATGCCTTTTCGTAGTCGATTCGGGCTTTGGTGGCGGTGCTATCCTTTTCTTTCAGTTCTCTGATTTTACCCTTGGCAATCTGATTTTTGATCACCCATTCCGAAGCCGACTTGAAAGTAATCAAAGTACCACCAGTCTCGACCCAAGACATCACTTTGCCCAAAAACTTAGCATCGGTCGGGTATTGTCCGTTGACCATGACCATCACATCATAATCGTTGAGATTCACCCGACTCATTTGATCCAGATCGACCTTCGTGATCGGCATTCCCACGTAATTATCCAGCATGTACCACACCTCACCCGCTTCGTACTGGCTGGTTCCTGCGCCTATCGGCATCAACACTTTGGGTACTTTGACGGTTCCGAAGTTATTGCTTCCCAAGTCCACGCCTTCAGTGCTGTATCCTGTTTTGACGGAATAAAAATTCACCCCTGTGTTGGCAGCGATTTCTTTGAGTTTATTGAAAATTGCGTCGTTGGCTTTTTTCTGTGTCTGCACTGGAATAATCAAAGTACCATAACCGAAGGTTTTATCCCCCTGATCCGTATTGATTCGGAAAGGCTTTTGCCCGACTTTTACAAAATAACCGTCTTTGACAAGCTGATACAAAGCTTTATGGGTGTTGAAGTCTTCTGCAGAAAGCAGGTAAGCGTACTTACTTTGAGCGAAAGAATTGGGTTGAAAGCTAAGATCATCGAAAGTGAGTTTGTTGCCAGTCAAAGGGCCACCCGACTTAACCTCCGCAACGGGTAGCCCGTAAGCCAACGGCAGGTTCCAGGCCGAGGCATCATAGAAAATGCTATCGGTGAAGGTAACGGGTTTTTCGAAAATCGACTGTACCATTCGATACTGCGGCTGCGCGACGGGAACGTAGTAAGTCTGACCAGCCTTGAAAATCTGGTTTCCCTGCTTTGTTTCGGCCTTGATTGGATATACCTCAATGCGGTGCAAAAGCAGCATATTTAGGAAAGCGCGGTTGGTGGTGGCGTCAGTATTGGAACCCACAACGTAGCCTTTCAAGGTACTTTTTTGAGCCGAGGAGACCGCCGTTTCAAAGAATTCTCGCTGGAATTTCAATAGGTTTTCCCGCTGCGCCACTCCGCCCTTGATTGTGGCGATGGCGTTGACTAAGTGGTTTCTGACCGCAAATCCAAAGGTTAAGACGCCGTGCTGGCTGTCCTGTACGTGGCCGCGTGAACTACCCTGCTCGAACAAAAAGCCGATCCCGCCCTCAATGTCGGGGTAGCTGGAACCATAACCGGGGTAAAGGTTGTCGAAAGATTCCTTGGTGTAGTAGAGAGACCCAATTTCATTCATCGCTTCCTCGAAGTACTTGGCGAAGGTGTCGTTAAGATTGCGATATACATAGCCAGGAACCAGTGGATTCTCGGCGCTTTGCTTTGAAGGCTCAAAAAAATGCGTAGAGTTGGTACCCATTTCGTGGTGGTCCGTCACGACGTTGGGATACCATTGGTGGTAGAAGTTCAGGCGGTTACGACTCTCGCGATGAACGGCCAAAAACCAGTCACGATTCAGGTCGAACCAATAATGGTTGACCCGTCCGCTGGGCCACACCTCGTTGTGTTCACGGTCGTTAGGATCCGAGACGGGAGGCATTCCCTTGTGCATATTTACCCAGTTGACAAAGCGGTCGCGGCCATCGGGGTTTATGACGGGCTCGATAAAGATGACAGCTGCTTTCAAGGCACTTTGTACTTCTAAGTCCTCACAAGCAGCTAGGTAATAGGCAGTCAGAATTGATGCTTCACCTCCTGACGCTTCATTGCCATGCACATTATAGCCCAACTGCATTATGACGGGCATTGCCTTCACATCCGGCATTTTAGCGGTGGGATCGACCAAATCCAGATGCTGCTTTCTAATACTTTCTAAATTTTCCAAATTCTCCGGGCTGCTGAACGCCACCATGAGTTGTGAGCGGTACTCGTAAGTACGTCCGGTCGTCTGAAACTTCACTCGGTCTGAGGTCTGGCTTAGATACTCAAAATAAGAAACCAAGCGATCGTAGCGCGTATGCTGCGTACCGATGGAATAGCCCAGGAAGGCATCGGGTGTCAAAATATTGGGGTTGAACTGCTTGCCAGGAAAAAAATAGTCGTTCTGTGCGCTAAGGTTTGTGAGGACAAAGAGGGACAAGAAGAGCAGGGAAAAGATTTTTTTCATAAAGAAAAAGAGAGGTAAAGCGAGTTTCTGATGTTAAGCCTAATGCCATTTTCATTCAATTACCGGGCCTTTCAGGGCTCGGATCGTAGCCATAGGGTCATCCGATTTGAATACAAAACTCCCCGCTACAAGTACATCGGCCCCAGCATCGACGAGCATAGGAGCATTCTCGTCGTTAACGCCGCCATCCACCTCGATGTCGAAGTTGACCCCCGCATCGGCCCGTAATTCCACCAATTCCCGCACTTTACGGTAGGTGTTTTCTATAAAGCTTTGTCCACCAAAGCCCGGATTGACCGACATGATTAATACCTGGGAGACTTCCCCCAAAACC
>NZ_JBGSXF010000557.1:0-2760 GCF_041751555.1 Persicitalea sp.
TGAAGCCCGAATGGCATTCCGCCGACCTGAACGCGGGAGCAATCAAGGTCGTGATGACCTCGGCTTCGTCCGACGGCCCCAAAATGGCCCGCCACCACTCCACCAAGCAGCAGCGCAAGCTACTGGCCGACCGCATGAAAGACCCGGCGGACTCGCTCAAGCTGGTCATCGTCTGCGACATGTGGCTGACGGGCTTCGACGCGCCCAGTCTGCATACCCTTTACCTCGACAAACCCATGCGCGGCCACAGCCTGATGCAGGCGATTGCCCGCGTCAACCGGGTCTATCTCGATAAGCCCGGCGGCCTGGTGGTCGACTACCTCGGCATCGCCGCTGACTTAAAAAAAGCGCTTGCATTCTACTCCGACGCGGGTGGCAAGGGCGACCCGGCCGCCGTGCAGGAACAAGCCGTTGCCCTGATGCTGGAAAAACTGGAAGTAGTTTCGGCGATGTACCACGGCTTTCCCTACGAAGATTACTTTGATGCTGATACTGCCCGAAAGCTGTCTCTAATCCTGGCCGCCGAGGAACACGTATTAGGTTTGCCCGATGGCAGAAAGCGCTACATCAACCAAGTGACTGCACTTTCTAAAGCCTTTGCCATTGCGGTGCCACACGAGCAAGCGATGGATGTTAAGGACGAGGTATCGTTTTTTCAAACGGTGAAAGCGCGGCTTGCTAAATTCGGCGGTACTGGCGCGGGCCGTAGCGACGAGGAGATCGAAACCACCATCCGACAGGTGATTGACCGGGCGCTGGTGTCGGAGCAGGTCATCGACGTATTCGACGCAGCGGGCATCAAGAAGCCTGATATTTCTATACTCTCGGAAGAGTTTTTGCTGGAACTCAAAGGTATGGAACACAAGAATGTCGCCCTGGAGGTATTGAAGAAACTCCTCAATGACGAAATCAAAGCGCGGTCGAAGCAGAACCTGGTCAAGAGTAAATCTTTAATGGAAATGCTCGAGAACGCCATCAAGCGCTACCATAACAAAATCCTGACCGCCGCCGAGGTTATGGACGAACTTATCAAACTGAGCCGGGAAATCGTCCATATGGATCAGGAGGCCAAGACGATGGGCTTATCCAACTTCGAGTATGCTTTCTACACCGCTGTGGCCGACAACGACAGCGCCAAGCAACTCATGCAGCAAGACCAACTCCGTGAACTGGCCGTGGTGCTGACCGAACGGGTGAGGAAAAATGCTTCTATTGACTGGACGATAAAAGAAAGTGTTAGAGCCAAGTTGCGGGTAATTATTAAGAGAACTCTGCGGCAGTTTGGCTATCCGCCTGATATGCAAAAACTCGCTACCGAAACCGTATTAAAGCAAGCTGAGATGATTGCAAATGAATTTACGGAATAAATATTCGCCTCTTCTTGACAATATCCTAATGAGTAGTACCCGAGCAACCCACACTAACACCGATTGCAAATTGTGGTCGGCAGCTACACATTTTCTTCCCCGTCCGCAAGCTCAAACTTATACGGCTCACTTTGGTTCGTCACGGGTTTCTCTGTTTTTTTGGCTTAGTCGTGCGTAAGCGGCTCGAAGTTCCGGGTCGTTCCGGTAATTCTCCACTGCGTCGCGCTGGGCTTGCTCCTTGACGTGCATCAGGTGGCGGACGAACTCAATGCCGCTGATGGGTTTGTTTAGCGTTTCCATAATCGCGATAGTTTTTGGGCTCTAAAATACGAATTCCTGCAAAGTAGTCGGCGGTTTTTTGACAACCAGGAACCGCAACACCGCATAACAACGTCCCCACGCCTTTACGTCCTTAAAGTAAAACCCAACCGCCTTTTCCTTATCAGAAAGTACTTTCTCAAACTCCCGAAAAATGCGCAAAACAATTGCCTTCCTCGCTTTGTCGGTCGTCCTGCTGTCCGCTTCGACCTCCCAAGCGCAGAAAACCAAGCCCAACGTCCTCTTCATCGCCGTGGACGATCTTAAGCCGCTGCTCAACAGCTACGGCGAGTCGCGCATGAAAACGCCAAATATCGACCGCCTGGCCCGGATGGGAACAGTGTTCTTGAACAACTACTGCCAGCAGGCCGTCTGTGCCCCGACCCGCGCCAGCCTGCTCACCGGAATGCGGCCCGACTATACGCAGGTCTGGGATTTGGAAACGCAGATGCGTGATAAAAACCCCAGCATCCTGACCCTGCCGCAGTACTTCCACCAGAATGGCTACGCAACCACCGGGCTGGGCAAAGTATTCGATAGCCGCTCGGTGGACAAAATGCTGGATGAGCCTTCCTGGTCGGTTCCTTTCGACAAGCTAGAAGAAGGGGATTATGCAGTGGGCTACGGACGTCCAAAAGCCAACTACTACCAGGGCCCCGAAACATTGGAACTATTGGCGGACATCCGGGCGAAAGCCGAAAAACTGGGTCTGAAAGGCGAGAAATTACAGGCCTACCTCAAACTGAACCGTGGTCCGGCGGTAGAGTCCGCCGAGGTACCAGACGATGCTTATCAAGATGGGGCCGTAGCCAAAAAAGCCATGGCTACCATAGCCCGGCTAGCCAAAGGTAACCAGCCGTTTTTTTACGCCGTGGGCTTCGTGCGGCCCCATTTGCCGTTTGTCTCACCCAAGAAATACTGGGATTTGTACGATCGGGAGGAGATCAACACAGCAGCCTATCAGGAATTCGCTACCGACTCGCCAAAGTTCGCCTATCAGGCTTCCGGCGAACTGGTAAACAACTACCTGTTACCGAACGGCGACCGTTTTCAGAAAGGCTTTGAGCCACAGCCG
>NZ_JBGSXF010000558.1:0-3909 GCF_041751555.1 Persicitalea sp.
ACTGGAACATGGGCTTGACCCCGACTGGGTCATCATCGACCACAACAATGAAGAAACCGTCGAGAGCGTCCTTGATCAGGGCTTTTATGCCGGATTTACAATTTACCCCTTTACCAAAATGGGTAACGAGCGCATGGTCAAGGTCGTGGAGCGTTACGGACCCGAGAAAATTATGATCAATTCTGCGGCCGACTGGGGCATTTCCGATCCGCTGGCGCTGCCCAAAACTGCCGCCCTTATGAAAATGCGCGGCATCCCCGACGATGTGATCAGGAAAGTCACCTACCAGAATGCCATCGATGCCTTTGGGCAAAGCGGCCAGATTGACGAAACGGTTTTTGCCAACGGCCTGGAGATCGACCAAACCCAGAAGATGAACGGCAATACCATTCTGCGCGGCGGACAGCAGCCACGGATTGCCAAAGAATCGCTGTTTATCAAGTAAATGGCCAGTCTGAAACCCTATTTACAACTTACCCGCCCGGCCAATTTGCTGACTGCTCTGGCCGATATTCTGGCGGGCATAGCCATTGCCGGATTTTCCTTTACAGGCGGCAGCTATTTTTATCTACTGCTCGCGACGCTTGGCCTTTACGGCGGCGGGGTAGTTTTGAACGATGTATTCGACGCTGAACTCGACGCCATCGAACGGCCTGAGCGCCCTATTCCCAGTGGTAAAGTGTCGTTGCGTTCGGCCACATTGCTCGGGGGAATCCTATTGGCCCTCGGAATACTCTGCGCCAGATTGTATTCCCTCGAAAGCGGACTCATCGCTCTGGGCATTGCGCTACTGGTCATCCTCTACGATCGCAACGCCAAGCATAGCAAACTTTGGGGGCCCATCGTGATGGGTATGTGCCGGGGCGGTAATTTACTATTGGGAATCAGCGTATTACCTGATTCATTATCTCAATATTCGTGGGTTGGCCTGGTTCCTATCGTCTATATTGGGGCCATCACCATGATTAGCCAGGATGAAGTACACGGCGGCAAGCAGCGTACGTTATATTTGGCGGGCTTGCTGTACGCTTCCGTGCATTTGGTACAACTTTTTGTGGCCTATTCACAAGGTAATTTGTTGATCGCGATTCCGTGGGTGGTGCTGCACGTGTTTTTGGTTGCTCGTCCGTTGTGGGCCGCTATCCAGAATCCCGTTGGCCCAATGATCGGAAAGGCGGTGAAAGCCGGGGTACTTTCGCTCATCGTTATGGACGCTGCCTGGTGCGTCGCCTTCGGATACTGGCCGCTCGCCCTGCTCGTGCTTTTGCTTTTACCGTGTTCTATTTTCCTAGCCAAGATTTTCGCCGTGACCTGAGTCACCATATTCATGCAGACCATCCACCAACAGTTCCAGATCGACTATTCGTATTCGATTTTTTTTACCCAAAATCTTTTTTCAAAAAATAATTCGACGCTCCACGATTTTCTGGAATCGTTCGAAACGGATGGTTTTCAGCGCAAGGCTCTTTTTGTCCTCGACGCCGGATTATTACCGCATTACCCTCAACTTCAAGAAAACATCAGGGCATATTTTGTGGAGAGTAAATCCGCCGCGTCTTTGGTCGATAAAATCTTGACTGTACCCGGTGGGGAAGCCGCCAAAAATGATCCGGCCTTATTCGACACCATCGTAAAAGCCATTGACAAGCAAGGCATAGACCGCCATTCGCTGGTCATCGGTATTGGCGGTGGGGCGGTGCTGGATCTGGTAGGTTACGCGGCGGCAGTGTCGCACCGGGGCATCCGGCATATCCGAATTCCCACCACGGTACTTTCGCAAAACGACTCGGGCGTAGGCGTCAAGAATGGCATCAACTACCAGGGCAAGAAAAATTTCCTGGGCACCTTCGCGCCACCTGTAGCGGTGTTCAATGACAGTACTTTCCTGCAAACCCTCGACAACCGCGACTGGCGCGGCGGTATTTCGGAAGCAATCAAAGTGGCCTTGATCAAAGATAAGACCTTCTTTGAGTGGATAGAAACCAATGCCGATGCACTGGCGATGCGTGACCTACCCACGATGGAAAAGCTAATTCATCGCTGTGCCGAAATGCACACCGATCATATCCGCAGCGGCGACCCCTTCGAGTTTGGTTCTTCCCGCCCGCTGGACTTTGGTCACTGGGCTGCGCACAAGCTGGAGTACCTTACCAATTTCGAGGTCCGTCACGGCGAAGCGGTGGCGATAGGAATTGGGCTGGACAGCATCTATTCTCATAAAATGGGATATATCGAGGAAGCAGACTTAACAAGAATTCTTAGTCTATTTGAGAAGCTGGGTTTCAATTTATACAATTCCAGACTCTCGGAGAACGACAAGATTAATCTGCGCCATGGCCTGGCCGAATTTCGGGAACATCTCGGCGGGCGGCTCACTATCATGCTGCTGGCCGCCATTGGCCTGGGTGTCGAAGTCCACGAAATGGACGAAGGCATAATTTCTGATTCGGTGGACTATCTTGCAAATCGGTATCTCAGCGAATCTGTGTAAAAACGCTGACCCTAGCTTTTATCCAAAAACCAGAAAATGAAAACCTCCTACGGCCACCTCACCTACTGCAGCAACATCCATCCCGGCGAAGCCTGGGACGCGCATTTCAAAGAGTTGAAGGAAAATCTTCCCTTCATACGGGAGGAGCTGGCCGACGGTCAGCCCTTCGCCCTGGGTTTGCGGCTGGCCAACGATGCCTCAGTGGAACTTAGCCAACCGGAACGTTTGGGGGAATTCAAGGAATGGCTGGCAAAAAATGACCTGTACGTGTTCACAATGAATGGCTTTCCTTATGGGGGCTTCCATAATACCGTCGTCAAGGATCAGGTACACGCACCCGACTGGACCACCACCGAGCGCACCGATTACTCGCGGCGTCTGTTTTCGATTCTTGCCCAATTGCTGCCCGAAGGAATGGACGGCGGCGTATCGACCTCGCCCCTCTCCTACCGTTTTTGGTGGCCAGACGAGGCCGCCACGGAAAATGCCTTTCAAACGGCCACACAAAATATCCTGCAAATCGCCGACTACCTGATCGAAATCAAGAGGGAAACGGGGAAGGTTATGCACCTGGACATTGAGCCGGAGCCCGACGGACTGCTGGAAAACTCGACAGAGTTCGTAAACTGGTACCGCGATCATCTGCTACCAATGGGCATTCCTTATTTGCAGGAAAAATACGGGTTCACTGATTCTCAGGCCAAGGATGCTTTGTTGGATCATATTCGGCTTTGCTTCGATGTCTGCCACGTGGCGGTAGCTTACGAGGAACCGCAGAAAGTGCTGGAACGGCTGGATTCCGTGGGAATTAAAGTGGGCAAAATTCAGATTAGTTCGGCATTGAGAATGGATTTAGAGGGAAACAAAGGAGAGAAGATCGAATCACTTCGTTCGTTCAATGAGCCGGTCTATCTGCATCAGGTAGTCGCTCGTCGATCCGACGGTACATTTACAAAATATCCTGACCTGCCCGAAGCTTTGGCCAGCAAAAACGCGGCGGATGCTGAGGAATGGCGAATCCATTTCCACGTGCCGCTCTTTGTGGATTCCTACGGGAAGCTAAATTCTACGCAAGCCGAAATTGTCAAAACGCTGGATTTGCTGAAAGAAAACCCCTTTACCCAACACATGGAAGTAGAAACCTACACCTGGGGCGTGCTGCCCGAAGAAATCCAAAAACCGATCGGGGAGTCGATCGTGCGGGAATTGCGGTGGGTGCTGGGAAAATTAGATTAACTCCCGGACAATCATGCGGGTATTCGTTTTTGTTATTTTGACGTCACTCCGATTGGCTGCGGTGGGCTTTGGCCAACCAACGGGAAATCTTCGTATCAGAACAATAGACGACGAAAACGACAAGCCCACACCCGTGCGCGTCCGGCTCACCCAGTCAGGAAAGCCGATACCCGCCCTTCCAG
>NZ_JBGSXF010000559.1:0-2419 GCF_041751555.1 Persicitalea sp.
CCGCCGCCGGGAGGGCCTTGCGCTACGGCCACCGACAGGCCGAGCGTGAAGATCAAAGTAAATTGGAGTAGCTTTTTCATGGTCATCGTATTTATTGGTTGATTGGGCAGAGGTTGTTCTTTCTAATTCCTGCACAAATGAAGACGGAATAATCATGACCATTTCAGGTAATAGACCCACAGGCCAAACAACTCGACCAATTGCCCCAAAAACCTGACAAACACCCGTCAGGCCCGGTTATGGAGTCAATTGCCGGACCCATCGGACGAAACGGGCGAACCGTCGAAAAATCCGTCTTTGGGGCCGGGATATTCTCCCAAAACCCGGTACTTTATGACAATCAAAGATTTCATAAATGCAAAATCTCAATCAGCGTAATCGCATATTTCTGCTGCACCTTTCTTTTTGGGCGGTTTACTTCTCCTTCTTTTTTTACCAAATCACCTACGGGCGGCGGGGGCAGGAGGTGGTACTTTCCCGGGCCTTTCTGGATGCCACTTTGCATGTCCTAATTATGGCCGGGATCGCCTACCTTAACTATTTTTATTTCCTGCCCCGGTTTTTGAAACATAAAAGCACCCCCCGCTATCTGCTGGAATTTCTTCCGGCTCTGGTTCTGGCCATCCTACTTCATTTGTACAGCAAGCAGCTCATTTATGGGGGGAGCGATGTGGCCCGAGCCAACTTTATGTACAAAAACCGCTTCATCGTTCAACATTCGCTGAGTGTAGTTTTCATCGTCGTTTTTATTGGGATGCTGCGCTTTGCCGAGGACTGGTTCCAACTGGAAGCCCGGAAAAAGGAGATCGAGAACGAAAAACTGACCGCGGAACTGCGATTCCTGAAAGCCCAGATCAACCCGCATTTTCTGTTCAACACGCTCAACAACCTTTACTACCTGGCCTTCACGCAGTCGCCCAAAACGACCGAAGTGATCGACAAACTCTCGCAGATGATGCGGTATATGATCTACGAATCCAATCATCCGAAAGTACCCCTCAGCAAGGAAATCGAGTACATGGGAAACTACATTAGTCTCGAAGAACTCCGTCTCGACGACAAGGTACCGATCACATTTGCGGTAACCGGCAGCACACAAGGTGTGCAGATCGAACCATTTCTTTTCATTACATTTCTGGAAAATGCGTTTAAACACGGCGTCAGTACCAACGCCGAAGGTTCCTGGGTGAAAGTGGAGATCACACTGCTGGAGAATCGTTGTGTTTATTCGGTGGTCAACAGCCGATTGCCAGCGACAGAAAAAGAAGATGAGAAGTCCGGGATCGGCCTCAGTAACCTGCGCCGCCGTCTGGAACTCAGCTACCCCGATCGCCACCAATTGCAAATTCGGGATGAGCCTGACGCTTACGCCGTGCAACTGACCTTACAACTAACATGACCTACACCTGCCTGATCGTGGATGATGAGCCGCTGGCCCGCAAGCTAATGGAGCAGTACGTGGCTAAAGTACCGTATTTGAACCTGCTGCAGTCGTGCGCCAGTCCGCTGGTAGCCATCGAGGTATTGCAGGAAAAAGCTGTGGATATTCTCTTCCTGGATATTAACATGCCGGAGATCACGGGTCTGACGCTCCTGAAAGTCTTGCGAAAAAAGCCGCTGGTGGTGCTCACTACAGCCTACTCGGAATACGCCCTCGAAGGCTACGAACTCGACGTAGCCGATTATCTGCTCAAACCCATCACGTTTGAGCGTTTCTTGAAATCGGTGGAGAAAGTCACGAATCGGCTGCAGGAAAATACCGTCACGCCAACTACCTCACCATCGACCGCCGACGACAAGCTAACGCCCCGCCCCTACCTGTTCGTAAAGGATGGCACCAAACTAGTCAAGATTATGATGGGCGATATCCTGTACATTGAAGGCTTAAAGGACTACGTAGGTATCTGCACCAAAGACAAAAAGATCGTCACGCTACAAACCATGAAGGCGTTGGAAACGGAACTACCAGAAAACCGCTTCATTCGGATTCACAACTCCTACATCGTGGCCTACGACGCAATCGAGGCCATCGACCGTGATAAGGTGCAAATTGGAGAGGTTTTTCTGCCCATCAGCGAAAGCTACCGGAAGGCATTCCGGGAGTTTCTTGACAAATACCAGGTGGGGGGATAATTCGTTGAGAAAATCGATTGCAGGTTTTTATGTAAAACATTTTCCAAATGCTCAACTACCAACTTGCCAGAACAACCTTCGGTATATTCCTCACGCTTTTCACTTTTATCGTTCCGTTGATCGTGACGGTGCTTCCGCTGCTGAGCGTCATTCGGCTGGCCCGGCTGCCTCAGGTGCGGAGATCGGTCTGGTTGCTGGCCGCCAGTACGGTCGTCAGCGCGGGGCTAGGGTTCTTGACGACAGGTTTGGCCGTTATGATTTGTGGCAGCACAATGGCCTACGGAAT
>NZ_JBGSXF010000560.1:0-3285 GCF_041751555.1 Persicitalea sp.
CATAGCTTATCGTATGGGCGGCAAGCCTCTGGACGTCGATCCCAAAAATGGCAAGATCATGGACAAAAAGGCCATGAAGTACTGGGACCGCGAGTACCAGCCCGGCTGGGAGCCGAAGTTGTAAGCGATTGAATTACAGCATAACTGTGCAGGCTATGATAAGAAAAGTATAATTTTTCTTATCATAGCCTGTGCTTTTTTTATTCAGATTAATTACCTTTGGGCCGATTTCTGAGCAGATTCTGTTTGAATCAGTTCTCAGAGGTAAAGTTCTTTGAAATATTGGGGAAGAGGAAAGTTCAACTTGATTGAGCGGGAGTTTTAATTCAAAAATATGAATAAAACTTTAAAGTATACGAAAGTAGGTTCTATCTACAATGTAGATTTAGGGCCGAAGCAAGACCATAGAATTGCGAAATATAGACCATGTATAGTAGTTGATAATGATAGGAGTATAGTAAGCGTTTTTGCCTTTACTTCCGACCACGGCGGCCCATTAGAAGATAGCGAAATAGCTGTACCCAAAGGTATGGGAAATCTTAAAAACAACTCGAAATTGAAGCTAGGTCAACCAATTTCGATTGATAGATGTAAAATAGAAAATTATATCGGCGAATTACCAGATGAATACTTAAAGCAGATAATTGAATATATACAGGAGAAAGGAGTTATAAAAAAGATATGTACTGTTATCCAAAAAAGAAAAGAATACATTAATTTTAAAACTAATTAAATAAATTATAACTAACTCCTTCTTTATTTAGTCGCTTTTTCTTCCCTATTATATTTAGTTTTTGGTTAAAAAATTTATATATGCAGGATAAATTAATAAGAGTTGGTGTTTTTTATGACGGAAATTATTTTTTACACGTAAGTAACTATTATAATTACGAACATATCAGAAAAAGGAGGCTAAGTATTTCAGGTTTACATGAGTTCATTAGGCATCAGGTTGGTCAAGAGTAAGCTACTGATGTTCGACTTTGTCAAATTGTAGATAGCCATTATTTTAGAGGGAGACTAAGTGCTCAGGAAGCGAGTCAAAAAGGAGAAACGCTTTATTGGGATAGAGTATTCGATGACATTCTAATGTCAGAAGGCATTACTACACATTTCTTGCCGTTAAAGTCATTTGGCGGCGTGAAGCAAGAAAAAGGAATCGACGTCTGGCTTGCGCTTGAAGCATTCGAACTAGCCTTTTATAAAAGGTTTAACGTTCTGGTGTTAATTGCATCCGATGGTGATTATGTTCCCTTGATAAGAAAATTGAATACTCTCGGAACAAGGGTGATGGTACTGAGTTGGGATTTCGAGTATACAACAGATAGCGGTCATAGATTTATTACTCGAACTTCGCAAGACCTTTTAGAAGAGGTCACTTATCCTATTGCGATGCACGAAATAATTGATAATAGGGTCAAACGGAACGATCCTTTAATCAATAATTTATTTGTTTCGGTAGACGCGAGACGTCCGACTACTGCATTTAGTATAAGAGACAAGTCTGATATTAAAACAAGTGAAGTTTTGAGCGTGAGAGGCAGTTTCGGTTTTATAAAGTATCCGCCAAATAATTTATTTTTTCATGCTACAAGTGTGATGGGTACCGATTTCAATGAGTTGAAACCTAGTGATAGGGTACAATTTATTATCGCTAAGAATGAAGACGGTGATGATATAGCTAAGAATGTGAAGCCTACAGAATAGGTATTCGCTTCAAAACAAAAGGCCCGGAAGACTTTTTCTTCCGGGCCTTTTGCATTGAGTTACCTTCCTCTAAACCTCCTGCGTTTCCCGCGCTTCCACGGGGTAGTCGAGATAACCCTTTTTACCGGGCGTATAGAAGGTACTGTCGTCCCACTCCGCCAACGGAATGTCTTGGGCGAAGCGCTCTACCAAATCAGGATTTGAAATATATGGCTTCCCGAAAGAAACCAAGTCGGCATCCCCCCGCTTGATAACGGCATTGCCTTTTTCCTGGTCGAAGCCCGCGTTGATCATCAAAGTACCCTTATATATGGGGCGATAACGCTTGGCGATTTCTGTTTCGGCGTAGGGGATATCTGACACATCGTTGAACGGTTCCGACAAATGCAGGTATGCCAAGTCGTATTCGTTCAGCTTGTTGACGATGTAATCGAAGGTTGGAACGGATTCTTCGTCCATCGTCATGCCGAAAATTCCGTTCAGCGAAGGGTTCATCCGCACGCCAATCTTGCCTTCTGGAATTTCTTGCTTCACCGCGTCCACTACATCGAACAGAAAGCGCGCTCGCTTCTCAATGCTACCACCGTAAGCGTCGGTACGGTGGTTAGAGGTGCCGCTGAAAAACTGGTGGAACAGATAGCCGTTGGAAGCATGAATTTCTACGCCATCGAAACCTGCCGCGACGGCATTTTTGGCCGCTTTGGCAAAGTCATGAATCGTGGTTTCGATCTCTTCCAGTGTCATCGCCTTGGGTGTGACGGTATCTTTAAACCCCTGCGGCGTGTATGATTTAGCCTTAGGATTAAGGGCCGAAGGGGCTAATGGTAACTCGCCGTTGTGAAAATCAGGATGCGAAATGCGTCCGACGTGCCAGAGCTGAATAAAAATCCGCCCCCCGGCAGCGTGAACTTTCTGCGTCACTTCTTTCCAGCCTGCCACCTGTGCTTCGCTGTGGATGCCCGGCGTGTTGATGTAGCCCACGGCCTGCTCGGACACCTGCGAGCCTTCGGTAATGATGAGTCCGGCACTAGCGCGCAAGGCATAGTATTCCCCTTGCAAGGCAGCCGTGGGTACTTTGCCGGAATTGTCAGCCCGGCTTCGGGTCATGGGAGCCATGACCACTCGATTGGGTATGTTCAAATTTTCACTCCTGTAAGGTTGCAGGAGCGGTTGATCATTGTTCATGTTTGGATACTTTTGGTTTTTTTGAATGAAAAAATGCTCCCATGGTTGGAAGCATTCTGTTGGAATGATGTGAAAACGGATATGCTGAAACGTTTGTTCTGAAATATTTCAGTTACCTAAGTGACTTCTGTAACGAAAACATTTCCCAAAATCTCCTGATCTCCCCGAATCAGGAGATTTCCGATTGGACGAGTGGATGATGCCAGACCGCCCCAACTACGTCAGCATGGAGTACAGAACGCATGTCAAAAAACTGTGGCTATCTTTCGGCCCCAAAGCCATAGTGGCATGAAACTACCCAATGCGAGTCATTTATGAATCTACACGAAACCCAAATCCTGGAAACTGTCCTGGTCGTGCTGGCGGTCGTAATCGTCAGACGAATTTTGGGGC
>NZ_JBGSXF010000561.1:0-4247 GCF_041751555.1 Persicitalea sp.
AAAGGAAATCCTACACAAAATGTATAAACCGAAACCTAATGGAATATCCGGAAATGTTGATTATGGGCAAATGAGCGCCTGGTACATTCTGAGTTCTCTTGGATTCTATCCGGTTAATCCGGCTTCAGGTATCTTTGATATCGGGCGGCCGGCATTTAAATACGCAAAAATTAACTTCGGTGAAAAGTTATTTGAAATAAAAACATCAAATTTCTCTGATAAGAATATTTATGTAAAGTCAATACACCTAAATGGAAAGCCTGTCTCAGACTATAAATTGTCATATACTGACATCGTAAAAGGTGGAGTATTACTTTTTGAAATGACTTCTATACCTAATTAATAAAAACAATCGAGTTATTACAAAAGTGAAATTTTTTGATTTATATATATCAGTATCAGTTATCACTTGAAGAATTATTTGATATAGTCCAAAAATTACATTGCTCAACTGGCTTTATTGTATGGTTATGTTGGTGCCCTTTTGACGGCCTTTGGCATACCCAGTCTGGTGAATCGATTCAAACAGGTAGCTTTAATCCGGGCTTCGCTCTGTTGATTGGCCAGCAAGCGAGCGTATACCCGCTCGCCAAAAATTACTTTCCAACGAAACATATTTAAGTACGAACGCCATATTGTGTTTCTTGCCCCGGTTGTCACGCCTGTCGAGACCGGGCGTGTTTTGAAGCAGTTGGAAAAAAGAGGTAGTTTTACCTGCGCAAGGGGCGGTAGTCATTATTTTGTAGTCTGGTAACCACAAAGGTATGACTACGGGGGGGCGCCCACATTCGTACGAAATGTTCCATCAAAACTGCTTTGATTCCCCTTTGAGGAGTTGTTCCAGTTCCAGGCTGACCAAGTTTCGTAACGTGCCCTCCGAAAAGTCGTACTCTCCTTGAAAATTGATGTGTTTCCAACTCAGGGGAGCGGTGTCGGGCAGACTGGCTAGCAATTGGTCACGCTCGGCTGGGGACAGTTCCTGTAGCCTTTGGGAAATATGGAGCATATTCCAGCACGTTATTGAATTGATCAACAACTGCTTGCTGCGAGCCATCACCAACAGGTCTTCCTTGGTTGCATACCGGATCAGTCCGTTTTTACCCAAATTTAGTTCGGCCGCCAACTGATGCATATTCTCGACTTTGGTTAACTGGTGGTTCACCCGGCGACGGATTTCTTCCTCATGCATGTACTGGAACAGGAAGGTAGTGCGCACGATCCGGCCCAGCTCACGCAGCGCCTGGTAAAGCGGATGCTGGCTGGCGTAAGAAGTCAGCCTCCGTAGCAAGGTCGATGGCAGCGCATGATTGGGGAGTGGCCAACATTCGTACGGAATGTTCCACCAAGCCAATTCCGCAAGTGAAATTACCTAACTTGAAGTAGCTGAGGGTTTACTTTCAATATTTGACCTAGTTTATTGCCCGGAAAAAAGACCCAAAAGCACTCAATCGGCTAAACCTTGACTTAGTAAAGAAAACGAACGATTTCCTTACCGAGCCTTGTAAGGTGCTAATTATCAGTATAATCTATTTTAGATAGAACATTCCGTACGAATGTGTGCGACCCCCGAATGTTGTGCCATACCAAATAAGCCTTATCGAAAAGCGTATGTGTAGCTCATTTCAAAGTGAGTTCGTGAAATTCACAATTCAGTAAGCAACTGCCGCTCGAAAAATATCCCAAAGCGGCACAACTCGACAATCTGGGATTGGAATTTCCGGTTTTGAGATTGTGTAAGGCTATGTCAGGGCAATACAATTTCAGGGTAATACATTTTTATGTTAAACAGAATTTTTGAATGCGCCGCTTTACCTTTTCGAGATGCGGATTCAAGCATTATAGCTTTAAAAATCGCCTCGCGTTCCCCGATTTAAGCATACTTTTGGTTTGGGTATCCGCTTCACTGTCCCGCATGGCCTCTATGCGCAGCAGTCCGGTGCGGTCATCCAGGATCGGGGCATGAGTGCCAAAAGCGAATTTCTCCTTTCCAAACCGGGCAATTAGTTGGCCGAGGTCGGAAATGCCCCGGCCCGAAGTATCCATAATTAGGTCGGTCTTTTTAAACCAGTCCAGATCATACTCGCTCATGGCGGTGCTGTTAGCAATGTTCAGTATTAGGTACTTTGCATCCGATACGGCTTTGATAATGGGGAGAATATCTTTCAATGCCCATTCTTTTTCCACATCCAGCCAGGAACTAGTGCGACTGTCCACCATGCGTAGCGATAGGGCTACGGGCAGCCCGCGGTCGCGCGCTATTCTTACTAACTCGATGCAGTTGGGATGGTCGAGTTCATAGCGATGGTACTTCGGGTACAGTCGTACGCCCTGCATCCCCAGCTTTTTGTGGCAGACTTCCAGATCATTTTTCCAGCCGCTGTACACCGGATTGATCACCGCGAAGGGAATTATCCGATCGGCAAATTGCTTCTCAGACCTTATTTCGTTGTATAGTTCCTCATTTGCGTTTTGAGTGTTTTTGTAAAAAACACCGTTGAGATTACTCACCAGCGAGACGTCTATCCCGTGTCGATTCATTCGATCAAGTAGTCCCCGGCAGTTGCTGCCCTGCAACTGCCGAAATGGCCAATGTCCCACGTAGCTGTTGCTGTCAATTAACATTCCTACCCGATTTTTTGAGGATAGCCTGGTAGTTTTCGAAAAATATCTTTTTTCGTTGGGCCTCCGTCAAGTCGGCGGCGATCATGCCGCCCACACTTTGGTAAAAGGAGTAATCGCAGCCAAATAGCAAGCGATCTTCGCCGATGTAGCGCAGGGCAAAGTCGATCATGCCGCCTTCGTTGTTGCTTCCCGATACATCGACATAGACGTTAGGGGAGTCTTGCAGCGCCTTGCAGGCATCTTCCCAGTCGATACCGCCACCGATGTGGGCAAACTGAAACATGGCTTCGGGATACCGCCGCGCGGCTTCCACGAAGTCTTCGGGCAGAGAGACATTCGGTGGTTCGCGTTCGTTCAGCACTACTCTCGACTTCCCGATAGGCGAGTGCATGAGAATGACCATTTTTAGATCGATGAATTTCTCGATAACTGGATAAAACAGCGGGTCGTTGATCTTGACATGGTTGTACAACTTCATGCCCACCATGCCCAGCCCCGTGCAGCGCTTTATCTCCTCCATGCTTTCTTTGGGGTAGGTCGGATTGAGCGTCAGCATCCCGATAAACCGCTTGGGAAAGGTTTTCATGGCCTGATGAACTTCCTCATTGCAAGCGATAAATTCATCGGGCGTTCCCACGCTACCGGGTTTCATCGGCTTTGAGATCATCAAGGTAGCGATGCCCAGTCGGTCAGAGATGTCGATAATTTCTGCCGGAGTCAGAGAGTTCAGGCCTACATGGGCATGCGCGTCGATCTTTTTGTAGCGCAGTACTTCCTCCATCAAATCTTTTTCGGCGGTGAGTGTTTGTTTCTCGTGGGCAAAGAGGTTGGGTACTTGCAAACTACCCACAATCCCCGCTGAGCGGGTTACGAATTTGCGACGATTGAGTAGTTCTTCCATCAAGTTTTTTGTAAGTCGGCGGGCGACTGATTGTTTTTCGGTGAATCATTTGCGCTACACCACTGGCGCCCAGTAAGTACAATATCCTTCGGGCGAAACGGGACCCGCAAACAAAAGACAACCGCCGCATTCCGCGCCTTCTTTAGGCGGGATGAAAAGCTGGCAGTTATTGCATTGCTTATCCGGGATGGGCGACAGGCTTGTGTAGCCCAAGGACTTCCTTTTTTCCACATCCACCGCCGGGACGCCCGTCAAATCTTCGCAGGGATTAGCGGCGGTGACCTTCGGTTTTTTACTTGCGGCCGCGCCTTTCTTCGCACTGCCGCAGGCCACCAGCCAGAGTCCGGCGACGGGCGCGATGGCGGACATTTGCCAACACTTTTGCAGGAAATCCCTGCGTTCGTTTTTCTGCTCCATTTTCAAATCAGACCCTTATTGTTCAATTGATATTCCTGCTCAAATCGCCATAACCTGCCGAATGTCAGTCAGAGCTTTCTTCAAACCCGCCGAGGCGCCCTTTTCTAGCTTTTGCAAAGCTTTCACCACGGATTTGTCGGCTTCACTTTTATTCTGGGAGCGTTTGATACCATTCGCCAGACCGTTCAGGGCCGCGATTTTCCAGGGCTCATCCATCCTGCTCACGCTTTCTACCAAATCTTCAATCTCATTTTTACCGTTTCTCGACCCGGCGACGTAGGCATAATCCTCGATCAGTTTCAGCTTG
>NZ_JBGSXF010000562.1:0-2331 GCF_041751555.1 Persicitalea sp.
GACGTTGGCAAGTTCTACGGCCAGGAGCTTAACCGCACCACCTACAACCTGGCGCGGATGAATATGATCCTGCACGACGTGCATTACAGCCGCTTCGACATCAAGCAGGACGACACCCTCGAACACCCGCAGCACCCCGACCTGCGGGCCGAAGCCATTGTAGCCAACCCGCCCTTCTCGGCCAATTGGAGCGCTAACCCGCTGCACCTGAGCGACGACCGTTTCAGTCAGTACGGGCGGCTGGCCCCCGCGTCCAAGGCCGATTTTGGCTTTGTGCAGCACATGGTCTATCACCTCGACGACAACGGCACGATGGCCTGCGTGCTGCCGCACGGCGTGCTGTTCCGGGGCTCTGCCGAGGGCCACATCCGCCAGTACCTGGTGGAGCAGTGCAACTACCTCGATGCCGTGATCGGCCTGCCGGGCAACATCTTTTACGGCACTTCCATCCCGACCTGCATTCTGGTTTTGAAGAAATGCCGCGAACACGACAACGACATCCTTTTCATCGACGCCAGCCAGCACTTCGAGAAGGAGAAAACGCAAAACTACCTGCGCGAGGACGACATCGATCGCATCGTGGACACCTACATCGCCCGCCAGACGGTGGAGAAGCTCAGCTACGTGGCCCCGCTGTCCGAAGTGCGCGAGAACGACTACAACCTCAACATTCCCCGCTATGTGGACACCTTCGAGGCCGAGGCCGACATCGACATCAGCCATGTGGCCGAGGAGTTGATCGCCCTGGAACGCAGCATGAAGGACACCGACCAGGTTATCGAGGGTTACTGCGCCGAATTGGGCATCAAGTCGCCTTTTTGATATGGAACAGGAAAACCAAACCATCGAATGGAAAGAGTCCTGGCGCGACGAGTACCTGGGCTGGCTTTGCGGCTACGCCAATGCCAAGGGCGGGACGCTGTTCATCGGTAAAGACGATCACGGGAAGGTAGTCGGCGTGGCCAAAGCCAGAAAGCTGCTGGAAGACTTGCCTAATAAAATCCGCGATGTGCTGGGCATCATGGCCGACGTAGAATTGCGAACGGAAGACGGGCTGGACTACGTGGCTATATCGGTGCAGGCTTATCCATCCTCACCCGTCAATTATAAAAGCGAGTACCACTACCGGACGGGCAGCACGAAGCAGATACTCAAAGGCGCGGCTTTGAATAAGTTTCTTATGGAGCGGATGGGAATACGATGGGACGCCCAACCCGTGCCAAACGTGACGAGCGACGACCTCGATCCTGCCGCCTTCAAGCTGTTTCGCACGTCCGCCGCGCGGGCCAAGCGAGTGGAGGGGAAAGAGCTGGCGCGTCCCAATGAAGAATTGCTAGATGCCTTGCATCTCTACGACGGAGGTCAGCTCAAACGGGCTGCCGTACTACTGTTCCATCCCAAGCCGGAGCGGTTCGTGACTGGTGCTTACGTCAAGATCGGCTTTTTCGGGGAGTCAGCTACGGATTTGAAGTATCAGGATGAGGTAAACGGCCCACTGTTACAGCAGGTAGAGGGGACGATTGGTTTGCTGACGACCAAGTATATGCAGGCGGCTATTAGCTATGAGGGAATTCAGCGCGTAGAAGAATATCCCTATCCCGAAAAGGCGTTGCGCGAGGCTGTGGTGAATGCTATCGCTCATAAGGATTACAGCAGCGGAAACCCGATACAGATTCACGTCTTCCCCGATCGTCTTCAAATCTGGAACGAGGGCCAAATTCCCGTCGAATGGTCGTTGGAGAAGTTTCTGGGCAAACACACTTCCCAGCCAGCCAATCCTGACATTGCCAATACTTTTTTCCGCGCTGGTTTCATTGAGCAGTGGGGGAGGGGGATTGCTTTAATTTTATCGGAATGCGAAGCGCATGGGATTGTAAAACCTTCGTTCACGTATGATTTTCATGGCTTAGAGGTTGAGTTTCAAGACAAAAGCAGGGCAGCTTTTATCGCCGAAAATTTTCTCTCATTGCTCAATCCAGTCATCGAGCCAGAAATTTTTGATGACATCGTCTCATCTGTCCAGGAAGACCATTTACGTAAAGCAGCAATAGCTAAAATGACGGAAAAAGAAATAGGGGAATTGGTTGCACTTGCAAGAAAGCTTGAACCTAAATCCTTAAAAATTATTACGGTATTGAAAAAAAACGCGTCATTAAAGCGCAAAGATGTGTTGGAAAGCATCCAAGTGACCAATCAAACAAAAAATGCGAAACGGTACCTCGAACCGCTTATCGACTCGAATATTGTTACGCCAACGCTATCGGATCATCCCAAAAGCAACTATCGGCAATACTTGCTCACTGAAAATGGGGAAAAACTCGCGCTACTTTT
>NZ_JBGSXF010000563.1:0-7095 GCF_041751555.1 Persicitalea sp.
GCTGAAAACGTTACGGCGTGTTGCTCGGCAATACCTACGTCGAAAGCGCGTTCAGGCATGGCCTTCATCATAATATTTAAAGACGAACCCGACGGCATAGCGGGCGTAATGCCCACGATCTGCGGATTTTTCTCGGCCAATTCGACGATGGTGTGGCCGAAAACATCCTGGTACTTGGGTGCCTGCGGTGTGTCGTAAGTTTTTTTCTTGATTTCACCCGTTACCTTGTCGAATAGTCCCGGTGCGTGCCACTTGGTCTGGTCTTTTTCGGCGGGGCCGTAGCCTTTGCCTTTCACCGTGAGACAATGCAGAAGCTTGGGGCCGGGAATGTCTTTCAAATCGTTTAGCACATCAGTCATATGCTCTATGTCATTGCCGTCAATCGGCCCAAAATACCGCAGTCCCAGTGACTCGAAGAGATTGCTTTGTTCTAAAAGACCGACTTTAAGCGTATTCTCGACTTTAGAAACGATCTCCTGCGCGCTTTTGCCGAACTTGCTCATCTTCCCTAGTAAATTCCAGACCTCGTCGCGAACCTTATTATAAGTGTGCGAGGTAGTAATATCAGTCAGATATGCCTTCAATGCCCCGACATTGGGATCAATGGCCATGCAGTTGTCGTTCAAAACGATCAGCAGGTTGGTGTCGGCCGTCCCTGCATGATTCATGCCCTCGAAGGCTAGTCCGGCGGTCATAGCACCGTCGCCGATCACGGCGATGTGGTGCCGTTCACGGTTGCCTTGTATTACTGATGATACGGCCATTCCCAAAGCTGCCGAAATAGAAGTGGAGGAGTGGCCGACGCCAAAGGCGTCGAAATCACTTTCGGCCCGCTTTGGGAAACCCGATAGCCCACCATATAGACGGTTGGTAGCAAAATTATCTCGCCGCCCGGTCAAGATTTTGTGGCCGTAAGCCTGATGTCCCACATCCCACACGAGCTGGTCGTCAGGTGTGTTAAAGATATAATGCAGCGCTACGGTCAATTCCACCACGCCCAGGCTCGCTCCAAAATGTCCGCCGTACACCGATACATTATCAATGATAAATTGCCGCAGTTCGTTGCATACCTGCGGCAGCTCCGCCCGGTCAAGCCGTCGTAAGTCCGCAGGTGAATCTATCTGTGCGAGTATTTTTCCGGGTGTAATAAGCATTTATTCGGCTCTATTTTATCCTCCGTCTTGTTTAATGTTCTGTTAACTATGATAGAACAATTCTGTTCAGATTTGAGCCACCGCTTCCACTCACTTCTGTTGACTTGCTTTGAACAGCTTCTGCTTTTCTTCCTTGGTTAAGCTCTCATAGCCCGACTTCGATATTTTATCCAAAATAGAGTCTATTTCGTCCTGATCGGGCATTTCTATGGCGGCGGGCGATGAGGAAGTCGAATAGGCCGAGGCCGTGCGTTGCACCTCTTTCTGTCTATGCGTAACCCGCATGGGTGGCCTTCTTCTGAAAAGATTGTTCCATATCGCCAGCAGCACATACAATGGCTTGCCCATATCGGTGCCATTTTGCAAAAGCTTGATAAACAGAAAGCCAACGAATGCTCCGCCCAGGTGCGCCAAGTGACCTCCCGCATTGGGCCCGATGGACTGTGCCAACGAGAGAACGATGTAAAAAAAGGCGATGTACTTGATGCGGATCGGCCCGAGGAAAATCAGATTGAAGGTGTAGTTGGGCAGCAGCGTAGAAGCCCCCACTGCCACCGAAAAAGCTGCCGCTGAAGCCCCCAGCATCTGTGAGTCCGCCACCTGCGATTGAAAGTAGGGCAGTAAATTGTACATTACCATGTAGGCCACGCCCCCAGCGATGCCGCCCAGTACGTAGAGTGCAATCAATCGCTTGGAGCCTAAGTACTCATCCACTAGTCGCCCGAACCAGTAGAGAAAAAGCATATTGAAGAGAATATGGAAAATTTCCTCATGGGTGAAGAAATAGGTGATGATTGTCCAGGGCTTATAAAGGTATTCGCGCGGCGCAGCGGGTAGCCTTAGCATATCCACTAGCCACACGTACGCTTCGGACGACTGCCCGAGTGTGAAGATCACCTTGGTCAGCAGCAGACTCAAAAACACCACGACGTTGATCAGAATGATTCTGACCAACGTGTTATCCGTTTTGGTGAATTCCCGCTTGAAATCGTCAAAAATACCACTCATCGCTTTTCCACTAATAAAACTTGTTATTCTCCGACCCCCAGATTTTCAACATAATAAAGGCAAACAGCATTCCACCCAGGTGGGCAAAGTGGGCTACGTTGTCGGATTGGGCGTTTTGGATACCCGAATACAGTTCGTACATCCCGTAAAAAGCCACAAAATACTTCGCTTTGATAGGAAATGGAATAAATAAAAGAAAAAGTTCGGTGTTGGGGAACAGTAACCCGAATGCCATCAGTATGCCAAAAATCGCTCCCGATGCCCCCACCATCGGAATGCTGACTTTATATTGTAAAAGTCCTTTCACAAAGATAACACTCTCCTGGATGATACGTGGATTGCGGGGAGATGCTTCAAAATTATTTATAAGATCCAGTTTCGACTTGTACCAAGGTTCTGCGTGTTGACTCATAAAATCAACCAGCCCCTCGGGCGTGGGATACTCTAAGTATATGCTGGCTGCCTGTTGAAGCTGCGAGGTCTCGAAAAGGTCGATGCCCGCAAATAGTAGCCCTGCTCCGATACCTGTCACGAAATAAAAAATCAGGAAGCGCTTCGGTCCCCAGATTCTTTCCAGCATCGGCCCGAAAATGATCAATCCGAACATATTACTGAAAATGTGGCCGATGTTAGCGTGCAGAAACATGTAGGTAACGAACTGAAACGGCAAAAACGAGGGCGACATGAACGAGTACAGCGCGAAACTCGGTGTCAAAGGTAAGATGTATGCGTCCACAATAAAGAACACAATGTTCAAAATCAGTAAATTGCGGACAACGGGAGTAAGCTGAAACATTTAAAAGGTAGTATGACGGTTCGTCGCTTCGACGCCTCCGCCCATGAAAACAAAATACTGTTTTAAAGTCGAAACCTTAACAAGGTAAACTTTTCAACGGATCGGGGGGCCTTTTCGTTTCTCAAAAATTATTTAAACAACGCTCCCAGTTTCTCCATCGTCAACATCACCGCTACGGGTTCACCACCCGGCGTGCGGTTGGGGTCCGAGGAGGCGAACAATTGGCTTAGCAAGGTTCGAATTTCCAGCGGCGTCAGCTTCACGGCGTAGCGCGATGAAAACCGCCGCGCCAAAGCCCGCGCCAGGCTGTCAGGCTTGTTAAGTTTCAGGTCGGAATAACTTTGCTTCAGTTGTTCGACCAATTCCTCAAACAGATCCTGCTCACTCTCATTGGGTAAATCCGCCGGGACACCCCGCACCACAATTTCGTTTGGCCCGAGTTCGTCAAACTCGAAGCCCAGACCCCGGATTTGGTCGGTCGTTTCGCGTACGAGTTGCATGTCAGCGGGTGTCAGCCGGACAGTCTGTGGAAACAGCAATTGCTGGCAGGAGCCGTTGCGCTTGGCAAGCATCTGGCGGTAGCGCTCGTAGAGAATCCGCTCGTAAGCCGCTTTCTGATCCACGAGTATCGCGCCGTCCTTCACTTGCGAGAGGATATACCGATTATGCATCTGAAACAATAACGCGTCGGCATCGGGGGCCGAAATAGTTTCGTCGGTCAGACGGTTGATCCTGCTAGCAAGCGTCACGGACTGTGCCGAAAAAGAAGGCCGAGCTGCCACGGCCTGGTCGAGTTCCAGTGCTGCCTGTTGCCGAGCTGTCTCATCTGGACTTTTCAAGCCCTCAAACAGCTTGTTCCAATTGGTAAGGTTCCCCTGCTGCCGCTTGCTGCCATTTCCCTCTTTGGGCGTGGCAGCCCAGTCGGGCTGCACAGCGCGGGGCGTCGGCGTTTCCTTCGGCTGCGTATGCTGCGTCATGGAATTGACATTGTCATCGAAGTCGATCGGCGGGGCAAGATTATAGACGCCTACCGCCTTACGCACAGCGGCTAGTATAATGGCATAGACCGAGCGTTCGTCATCGAACTTGATCTCGGTTTTGGTCGGGTGAATGTTAATATCGACATGCGAGGGGTCAATCTCGATGAACAACACATAGAACGGATGACTACCATCGGGCAAAGCACCTTCATAAGCGCTGATAATAGCGTGGTGCAGATAGCTGTGCTTGATATACCTCTCGTTCACGAAAAAATACTGTTCGCCGCGTGTCTTGCGCGCAAACTCTGGCTTGCCAATATAGCCCCGAACGCTAATGTAGCTGGTGTCCTCTTGGCAGAATACCAGCTGTTCGCGGTAGCTTTTACCGAACATATCTGTAATCCGCCGCACTAGTTTTCCGGCATAGAGATTGAAAACCTCCACGTCGTTGTGGTAGAGCGAAAAACCTACTTCGGGATGGGCCAGAGCTACGCGCTGAAATTCGTCCAGCACGTGCCGCATCTCCACGGAATTAGATTTAAGAAAATTGCGCCGGGCAGGAACGTTGAAAAAAAGGTTTTTGACCAAAAGGTTGGTGCCAGGCAACGTTGCGACCGACTCCTGTGTCTTTACCTCCGAACCCTCGATACGGATCATCGTGCCAATTTCATCCTTATTGCGGCGGGTGCGTACCTCCACCTGTGCCACGGCGGCGATAGAGGCTAGTGCTTCACCCCGAAAGCCCATCGTTCTAATTTTGAAAAGGTCGTCGGAGTTACGAATTTTGGAAGTAGCGTGCCGCTCAAACGACATCCGGGCATCGGTTTCAGACATGCCCGCGCCATCGTCGATAATCTGGATGAGCGTTTTGCCTGCGTCGCGGATAATGACTTGCACACTGTGGGCGTGGGCATCGATGGAATTTTCGAGCAGTTCCTTCACTACCGACGCCGGACGTTGCACCACCTCACCCGCCGCAATCTGGTTGGCGATGGAGTCAGGAAGCAAGTGAATGATGTCCGATGTGGTCATTTTAGAGGTTGTGGCGTGTCAATTTGCTTGTTAACAAATTAACGGTTTTATTTTCGGAGATTCCGGCGAAATTTTTTAAGTAGATCGCTGAAACTTCTTTCTTGTCCCGTTGTTATATGATTAACTTTATATTCTTTTTAAAGAATCTTGGAATGCCGAATAGTTTTTGGCATGGCTATTGTGAGACACCCTAACAAATGAATGTATTTCTGCAAATGTGTAACCCCTAAATTCTTCAGATGATGAAACTACCCACCCTTAAAAAGTTCAACTACGCGATGGCGTTGCAGTGGATTATCTTCCTGCCTGTCATCTTACCGCTATGCCTGGTGTTTGGTGCGCTACAAGGCGCTGTCAACATGATGGGAACCATGGCCCAGCGGATGATGCTCGACATTGAATCATGACCTAACCTTTCATTATTTTCGTGTTTTCTTGAATAGCCCGCCCAAGCGGGCTATCATTTTTTTCTCGAAGGCCCAGAAGAAAGCAAACTTCCCCCAGACCCAACCCCACATCAGCAGCACTACCTGATAGAGCGGCAAAACTACCACAATCGCCAGCCCCCACCGTAGCCACGCGGGCGATGCCGCAGTGATTCCCAACCAGCCGTAAAATATTTTTTTGAGATAAAGAATCGAGAAGCCCGTACAGGCGAATACCAGCAAGATGACGACTACATCCCAGCCGCTTTGTACGTTCCAGCGATGTTTGAGTTTTTGCCACATACGGCTTTAAGCTGTGGGCCTTTCAGAGAACCAACTGATAACGGCTTGAGTTTGCAATACTTGTTTTTGCTGGAAAGCTGTACTGACTTTTATTCGTACAAGTACTGCATTTTATCAAGATCGATTTTTTCTGTGTCCAGCGGCAGGAATTCTTCCCAAAACGGATCTAATGGAAGCCCAGCTTTGATGAGGATGGGTTCTTTCTTCACCGGATGCTCGAAGTAGAGTCGGCGGGCGTGGAGGTTGATGCTGCCGTCGCCGTTGGGGCGGTCGTAGCCGTACTTCACATCACCTCGGATGGGGCTGCCCATGCTAGCCAACTGCACCCGAATCTGATGCGGCCGCCCCGTGATCGGCGTGACTTCCAGCAGGAAAAATTTGTTCACTTCTCCTAATACGCGGTAGGTCAATTCCGCCTTTTGGCTACCCGGTGCATCGTAGTCGAAGGCCGTCGTGACGTTGCGCTTGGTGTCTTTCGAGAGCCAATGTACAAGCTTGCCCTTGGATTGGGCCGGACGACGGCGCACGATGGCCCAGTAGGTTTTCTGAATATCGCGCCGACGGAACAGCTCGTTCATCCGTTCCAGCGCCTTGGAGGTACGGGCAAAAACCACCAAACCACTCACGGGGCGGTCGATGCGGTGGACGGTACCCAGGAAAACGTCCCCCGGCTTGTCGTACTTGTCCTTGATGTATTCCTTCACCAATTCCAGCAGGCTCACGTCCCCCGTCTTGTCGCCCTGCACCAATACCCCGGCGATTTTATTAACGATGATGAGGTGGTTGTCTTCGTAGATTACTTTGAAGGCTTGCTTCATTTTTTGTTGAATTGTGGAACTGTGCAATCGTTGAATTGATGGAGAACGGTATTGTTAATTAAACGATTACGTGAGAATTTTCTATCACAACCGATAACAGTACAATTATCCAAAATCATAATAGCGTTTAGGAGAATCGAATATTTGGTTGTCTAAGTATAGAAGAATCACTGTAAGTATAATCAACGAAAGTAAGAATATACCCACATAAATCACTCCATGCTTTTTCAAGAAGATTAGCTGTGTTACAACTAAAAAAAACAAAAGGATACAGAATACTAACTCTAAAAAAGGGTTTGAATTAGGTATGAGATGATTAATACACACAGTCACGATAACGCTCCAAAATAAAATTTGAAGAATTGGACTTATCAAATTTGTTGTCATACTAATCCTGTAGTGTTATCTAAGTAACTCAACCCAACAACTGAAAAGGTGAAAGAAATTCACCAATCGCAATAACCAAAAAAACATTCAATAGGACTCCTTCTCATTCGGAAACGACTCACTCTTCACATCGCTAACATACTGCGCAATAGCATCATGCATAACCCCAGCAAGGTCAGCATAGCGACGCAG
>NZ_JBGSXF010000564.1:0-3847 GCF_041751555.1 Persicitalea sp.
CCTTCCGCGGTATCCACCGCCATACTACAGTGGTAGTTCAGCTTTCTGGCCTTGCCCGGCTTTACCGATATACGGGCATCCGGATCGTGGGGGTTGTAGTGCGTCGTGTTGCTTAGCAGGCGTGCTTTTTTATGGGTCGCACCGGCAGGCCGTACCGGACTTTCCTGTAAATTCCGGTGGTGTTTCTCCACGCGCTTGAGCTCATGCTCGGGAGCGGAGATTTGTACCGGGGATATGGCTCCCCCGTGCTTTTTATTAGTTTCTCGATTTTCTTCCGACACTTTTTTCAAGTGGTCCTTCATAGGGGTGGCCGGCATTTTCGGCACTACGCTCTCCATGGACGCGTTCGCCTTTATCGGGGCCGAATCCACCGCCTGGGTATGGCCCGATACCATCCCGCTGTCGACGCACATGGTGAATACCTTGTTGAACAAAGTCACAAAAAGGGATTCCGGGTAAAGTTGCCTGGTCCTGCTTATCGTTGAATGCCATGGCAGCTCCTCGTCCAGGTCATGGCCCAGAAAGTAGAGCACGTCCATTCGCATGCAGCAATGTTCCATCAGTTTTCGGTCGGAGGTAATGTTCTCGAGGTAACCTGTGATCAACAGCTTGAAAAAGACCGCGGGGTCGATCGAAGGGTTGCCGGTCTTGCCGTAAAGTTCTTTCGTATCCTTATAAAGAAAACTCAGGTCAAGGGTTTCGCGGAGCCTTCTGTAAAGATTTTCCTTTGGGATCCGGTCCGATAAGCGGAAACTGAGGAACAATTTTTCGGTATAATTCTTTCTGCCTTGCATACCCTTAAATTACGGATTTCCGCGCATTGGTAAAAGCAAAAATTGATGTTTATCGGAGTTGTGCAACAGCCACGAACGTTTTTCGGGACACTACTGAATTCAATATGGCGTAATTAATCCCAGGTTTGTCTGAACTATCCACTAGGCTCAAAAGAGCCCTTTAATTTGAGGGTTTTTTAATCGTTTTCCACCAAAAGCATATTGCTTTTCCTTTAAGTAAATCTTCTGAGGCCACATACACCCTCCCCTACCCATCACAAAATTTTTCTGTAAACCCCAACAGGGGATCACTTTAGGATTTTGGCCGTTCCCTTGAATATAAAATTCAATTTGATGGAAAGGGCAGTCTCCTTTTTCCATAGATTACGATAGTAGGATGAATTAAGTCCCATGGCCCTTATTTATAAGGCTGTAAAACAAAAAACGGTGTTATTGTCCGGAGACGGAAAGGAGTGGATAATTGGTTTCATTTTGATATGACCATTTGGCAGCAAGCCAAAAAAACCATCCATCCAAACAAATTTAACCTGTACAAATAAAATCACGACCCTTCATTTTGGCTCAAACAAAAGGTGTTTCGACTAACTCTTTGTCTCAATGGTTCCTGACCTTTGTACCATTAACAAAAAAGGAATATTTCAAGATGGAAAAAGTAAAGGTTTACAAGGCAGGAAGCCTGCCTAGCAACAGGGCGCCCGAACGGAACTTCACCGGCGAAGTATTGATCAGCAATTACTTTGTGTCCGAAAAACCCAGCTATTTAGTGGGTGCACGTGCAACTTTCAAACCGGGCGCGCGAACACCCTGGAAAATCAATCCCCTCGGTCAGACACTTATAATAACCGATGGCATTGGGTGGGCGCAGTGTGAGGGCGAGGAAATTTTTGAGGTCAGTGCCGGGGACATCGTACAATTTCCTCCAGAAAAAAAGCATTGGGACGGCGCAGTGCCACATAGCACTTTAACCTATATCGCCTTACACGAGATGAAAGATGGAAATGCCGTAAGGTTTTTGGATAGAGTGACGGACAATGAATATTCAAAAGGGAATATCCTTTTACGATCAAAATTCTAACAACGAAAAGTGAATTTTATGAAAGCAATCAGAATCGGTGAATATGGAGGGCCAGAAGTGATGGAACTGAGAGAAATGGACCGCCCTGTGCCAAGGGCTGACGAAATTTTAGTAAAGGTATACGCAAGCGGTATAAACCCCGTGGACCTGGTGGTACGTTCAGGGAGCAGCGCGGCGCTGAACTATGACCTTACCCTGCCGATGACCATCGGCTGGGAAACGGCGGGTACCGTGGAAGAACTGGGCAGCGATGTGACCGAATTCCAGAAAGGCGATGCTGTTTATGGTGTGCCGAGTTTTCCGGGCGATGGCAGTTATGCAGAATATGTCGTTGCAAAGGCATCACGTTTTGGCCTTAAACCAAAAAACATCGGATTCAACGATGCATCCGGTATCCCATTGGTAGCACTGACAGCCTGGACGGCAATGTTCGAATTTGGAAAACTGAAAGAGGGACAGCGCATCTTGATTCAGGGGGCGGCTGGAAATGTTGGTGCCTACGCGGTTCAGTTTGCAAAATCGAAAGGTGCGTATGTCATCGCAACGGCAGCGGCTGAAAGTTTTGATTATCTGAAAGAAATCGGTGCAGATGAAATGATCGATTACAAATCCCGGAAATTTGAAGAACTGGTGGGGGTTGTCGACATTGTATTGGAGGTCTCTTCGGTTCGGGATAATGATGAGCGTTTGAAATCCGTAAAGGTATTGAGGGAAAATGGTATTTTAGTGAGCGTCAATACGGATTTTGCTTTTAACGATGCTGTGCTGCGGGCGCTTGACAGGAAAAATGCCACGGGCGAACTCGCCGCCAATCAGTCCAGAAAAGAATGGTTGGAAGAAATCGCAGAACTGGTCGAAGCAGGAAAGGTGAAGGTCCTAAGAGCTAAAATGTTTGCACTGAAAGATGCGGTTGAGACCCATACCTTACTGGAAAACAAATCAGCAAGCGGAAAATTGGCATTACAGATAATAGAAGAGTATTAGCAAAATGAGGCACCTAAAGACCATAAGCGACTTTCACGATTACACAAATCTGCCGAAGCCGGACCATCCGCTGATCAGCGTCATAGATATCGCTGATGCAGTCCCGAACTCAACCGGTAACGAACCGGAGGATCTGATCTTGGACTTTTATTCGATCGCGGTAAAAAGAATGCACAACGTGAAAGTGAAATATGGCCAGCAACCCTTTGATTTTAACGAAGGTGTGATGTCCTTTATGTCCCCGAAGCAGGTTTTTAGCGTAACAGCTGAAAAAAAAGAGGAACAAGTAAAAAAATCGGGGCGGGCCATTTATGTCCATCCCGATTTTATTTGGAACACATCATTGGCAAAGACCATAAAGGATTATGATTTTTGGGACTATTCCCTCAATGAGGCGCTGTTCCTTTCGTTAAAAGAGGAAGCCCTGGTCAACAACATTATCCAGAACATCAGCAAGGAAGTAAAGTCCAATATTGATAAATACACAAAGCAGATCATTGTCTCACAGATCGAGGGCCTTTTGAGCTACTCCGATAGATTCTATGGCCGTCAGTTCATAACAAGGGAGAAGAGCAACCACCAGATACTTGAAAGGTTGGAGTACAGGCTCGACAACTACTTTGGCGACGATAACCTAATAAATAAAGGTCTACCAACCGTAAGGTTTATTGCGGAAGAAATGCAACTTTCACCCAAATACCTCACGGGCTTGCTACAATCGCTCACAGGGCAAAGTACCCAGCAACATATCCACAATAAGCTGATTGAAAAAGCCAAGGAAAAATTGTCCACATCGCAACTTACGGTAAGCGAGATCTCCTATTCCTTGGGATTTGAACACATTCAGTCGTTCAGCAAACTTTTCAAGACCAAGACCAATCTCTCTCCAAATGAATTTAGACGCTCATTCAACTGAAGGGCGTGTGCAAACAGAGAACTTAGGCCCTGAATTTAAGGCCCTTGAAAGTATGGTTTCCAGCATATATATCAACTT
>NZ_JBGSXF010000565.1:0-3927 GCF_041751555.1 Persicitalea sp.
CACAGCAATCTATTCAAAGCAGGCATCGCCCGTTCCGGAGCTTACAACCGGACGCTGACGCCCTTTGGCTTCCAGAACGAGCAGCGTACGTACTGGCAGTCGCCGGAGGTATACAACACCATGTCGCCCTTCATGAACGCCGATAAGATGAAGACGCCGCTGCTGCTCGTTCACGGCGAGGCCGACAACAACACTGGTACTTACCCTATCCAGTCAGAGCGATACTTCAACGCCTTAAAAGGCATGGGAGCCACGGCTAAGCTGGTGTTCCTGCCCTACGAAAGCCACGGCTATGCGGCGCAGGAATCTATTTTGCATATGCTGTACGAGATGAATGGCTGGCTGGATAAGTACGTGAAAGGGGATGGTACTTCGGCGGCTTCTTCGGGGCCAGCCAAAATGGGGGGCGGGGTAGATAATAAGTGAGGAGAGATACCTGATTTTTGTGGTTACTTCTCTCAATAGTAGGTTTGGATCAAGTTATTCCTCCATCGCCGAATCGGCCTCAAATACTAAATGGATGTGCCGAAGGAGGTTCTCGCTAGGCTGATCTTTTTGTACACCCGTTTTGCTCTCATTTTTATGACCAAAAATTCCCTTCGTTTTTCATTCCTTATCCTCCTGGCACTGACGCTTAGTTTGGTGGCTTGCCGAACCGACACGGCGAGTACCGGAGAAAGCGCCGATGAACCCTGGGATGCCGTACCGGCTATTCTTGAACAAATCAAGGAACCAACGTTTCGGGATAACGACTATACAATTACAAGTTTTGGGGCAATTGGCGATGGCAAGAATGATTGCTCGAAGGCGTTCAGGCAAGCGATTGAAGCCTGTCATCGGGAGGGCGGCGGCCGGGTCGTGGTTCCAGTCGGTAATTTTCTGACAGGGGCCGTTCATTTGAAAAGTAATGTCAATCTACACGTTGTCAAAGGAGCCACAATTTCTTTTTCTACGCAGCCCGACGATTACCTGCCGCTGGTACACACTCGCTGGGAGGGCGTGGAACTGATGGGTTATTCGCCTTTGATCTACGCTTTTGAACAAAAAAACATTGCCATCACCGGCGAAGGGACACTCGATGGCCGCGCCGACCAAACCAACTGGTGGCCCTGGAAAGGCAATGAACACTACGGCTTCAAAGCCGGAACCCCCAGCCAGGTGGACAAAGACAAGCGGGCTGCCCTGTTCGATATGGCCGAACGCGGGATACCCGTAACCGAGCGGAAATTCGGCAACGGCTCGTACCTCCGTCCGCAGTTTGTGCAGCCCTACCGCTGCGAAAATGTGCTGATTCAGGGCGTTACGCTCATCAATTCACCTATGTGGCTGCTCAATCCGGTACTTTGCACCAATGTGACGATCGACAACGTGACCCTTACCAGCAACGGCCCCAACAACGATGGCTGCGATCCTGAATCCTGCAAAAATGTATTGATCAAGAATTGCTATTTTAATACGGGAGACGATTGCATTGCCATCAAATCGGGGCGGAACGCCGATGGCCGACGCCTGAACATCCCGAGCGAGAATATCGTCATTCAAGATTGCGAAATGGCCAACGGTCACGGGGGCGTCGTCATTGGTAGTGAAGTGTCGGGCGGAGTACGGAACGTGTTCGCTCAAAAGTGCAAAATGAGCAGTCCCGAACTGGAAAGGGCGTTGCGGATCAAAACCAATACGGCCCGCGGGGGCGTGATCGAGAATATTTACTTCAGGGACATCGAAGTTGGACAGGTGAAGGAGCAAACCATCATCGCCACCATGATGTACGAAGACACGGGAAGCTATATGCCTACGATCAGGAACATCGAGGTGCGGAACATGACGGTCAGGAAGGGCGGAAAGACGGGGATTTTACTGGAAGGCTACAAAGAATCGCCCATCAGCAACGTCCGGTTGGTCAATGTAAAAATCCAAGGTGTGAAGGTGCCCTACCAGTTCACCCACACGTCAGGTATTATGGCCACCGATCTGAAAATCAATGGAAAAGAAGTATTGCTGGAATAATAAATCCCGCATTTCCGACCCTATCCAGTTGGAATCTAGCAAGCGAGACATTGAGAATGAAAAGTAGTTTGCCACCGTTTGGTGAACGGCTATGGTGTTTCATGGCTGAGTATCCAGACCCCGATGGTAAGTACTAATCCGCCGAAGGCGCTTTGTAGTACGAGGGCAGGTAGTCGCAGGGCCATAGCTTAGACCGCACCCATCCTGAACAGGTACACCAGAATAGGTACCGAAAGGACAGACCCGCCTCCTCTCATACTACCCAGGACCAGGCCCACCACAAACAAAGCTATGTAACCAACTACCTCCATAGAGTTATTAGTTCGCTACTTTCATCGGGTCAAACGGTCCGTATTTATGCTGCTGTTCGGTAAAAGAATCGGCATAGGGGCCAAAAGGATGATCCACGGGTTTTTGGGAAATATCCGGCCAATCCTGCGATAAATCTTTCTTAGGCCTGCGCATGGAATTCACGTAAGCTGCCACGTCCCAGGCTTCCTCATCGGTAAGCAATGTATTTTCGAAAGTCACCCCGTAAGGCATGTTGGCCTTGACGAAGGCAGCAAATCCCGATACCCGGTATAAGCCAGCGCCGATATTATAACTCCCCTCGCCGTACAATGGAGGATAAGTCCATTCCCGTCCGTTGGTGGCTAACTGTCCTTCCCCATTGGGCCCATGGCACTGGACGCAGTACTGCCCGAATACCTGCTTCCCCCGTTTGGGATCGGCTGGTCGGTCGAGCGGTTCAATCTGAAACCTGCCAAAGCCAGGTAGTTCTTCTCCTTTGCCCACGCCGCCTCCCACCCATTTGAGGTACGCCACCATGGCCTGCATTTCGGGGCTGTGTTCCGCCAGCTTTTGTCCATTCAAACTGCGCTCAAAACAATCGTTGATCCGGGCTTCATAATCGACCATTTTGCCCGAGCGCTTCCGTATCTTGGGATAAGCAGAGGCCACTCGTCCGAAATTATTGCCATAGGGTACCGTACCTGCTTTCAGGTGACAGTTCTGGCAGTTCATGCCATTGCTCATGGCTAGTACTTTTCCTTCTGGCCCCAGGTATACGGAGGTGTGGGCGATCAACTCTTTGCCATACCGGATTTTTTCACCTTCCGCACCAGCCGGGATGGTTGTACTATCCGGAGCTTGCCACAGGGCATTGGGTGGAGCGGGTGGGGTGGAATTTTCTGGCAAATGGCTTGATTCCAGCACAGAACCTTGGGCAACGGGCTGGCCGAAAAACCCCAGCGCGTAGCCCACGACCAGCAGTGCTACTCCCGCTACGAAAAAGACTAAGCCCTTCAACAGTCGTATCAGTTTTATGATATTTCTAATGATTTCCCGCTCGTCTTCCATAGTTTTTTGTCATTAGGAGCATCAGATCTTAACCAGGATCCTCATTAATGGGCTTCCTTGATATAGGCCCAGCCTTCTCCCTGCTTGGTGACAATCTCCAGAATACCATCCGGCACTGTGGTGACTCCCGCAACTAATTGCGAAGTACCTACTTGCCGTCTCTTCAAGGAAGCTTCGCAGACTTTGAAAGAAACGTTTTTATTATCCTTCAACGAAAGCAGATCCTCGGTAACCGAAGAATGATCTTTAAGTACCATGTCCAGCGCCCCACTGTACACTACCACCTCGAATTGTGATTCGGGATAGGCCTTGGTCATCATCTTTACGTGCCGCATGGCAGACTGATGGGTAGATGGTTCCTTGCTCGTTACGTCAAAGACAACCTTTATGGGCTTGGTCTGTCCCCAGGCCATGGCAGAAAAAAGGAAAGCGGCGAATACTAACAAATATCGTTTCATAACTTTTGGATTGAGCTTTGTGAAAAATGTAGAACAATTAGTAAGTAGGGACTTTCCGGGCGTCACCCAGAAAGTCCTGGCTGCATCATCCGCCTGCGTAGAT
>NZ_JBGSXF010000566.1:0-4816 GCF_041751555.1 Persicitalea sp.
ACTTTGCACAGGCGAGATTTACCGGCTTTTTGTAAAAATCAGATCACATTCACGGCTGGGACAGGGGATCAGCGTGAGTGAGTCGTTTTTAAGAGAAAAGTTTTGATAAAAAGCCACGTACACGCTCCCTTGAAGAAAGCCTATCTGCTGGACTCGGCGGATAGAATCCACCCGGTAGGCCCGGCTGCTGCGGTAATAACTGGTTTCCTCACCCATGGACGATAGCCTGCCGTCGCTCTCGAAGGTGAGGGTTTGGGGAATGGTAGTATCAATAGTCTTGGTGGTGAAGGAAGAATCGTTGGGGACGTTTTTTTTCACGAGCTTCCAGGTACCCGATAGCGGTGGGTAGCCCACGCCCGACGGCGCATCCTCCTTAACGCAGCTGCCTAGTCCCGCCACAGCGATGATCGCAAGTAATAAAAAAAGTACTTTTTTCATAAAATCCGCCGGGCCGCTTGCCTTTCTCTGGATCAAGCGTGGTTCCAAAATAAAGAAAATTCCGTGAGGGCACCAACTTTCGAAAGTGCCGTCGGCAGGTTTTGAAAACCATATGGCACATTTAGTGTTATCGACGCTTTGATAACAATTTCTTAATACTGCCGCACGGACAACCCGATTACTTTTGCGGCCTACCATTAACCCACTACAAGCTTATGACCAAAACGATCTACCTCAAATTTTTTCTTTGTCTGCTTCTCCTGGCCCCTTTATTTGGGGTGCGGGCACAAATCGTTATCAGCCAGGTGTATGGCGGCGGGGGCAACTCAGGTGCGCCGCTCAAAAACGATTTCGTCGAGTTGTTTAACCGGGGCACAGCCGCAGTTTCGCTCAGTACTTACTCTGTCCAGTACGCCAGCGCCGCCGGAACGGGTAATCTCGGTGCCGGAAATGGTAAAACTGATTTGTCGGGGACTATTCAACCCGGACAATATTACCTCGTGCAACTGGCAGGAGGCACTACAGGCGCTGACTTGCCGACGGCGGATATCATCGGAACAACTGGTATGAGCGCAGCTGCCGGCAAAGTTGCTCTGGTCAACAGCCAGGACGCTCTGCCCTGCAACGGCGGCTCTACGCCTTGCTCTGCCGAAGACCGCGCCAAAATCCTGGATTTGGTCGGTTACGGAAACGCTAATTTCTTCGAAACGGCGGCGGCCCCCGGCCTGAGTAATTCGACTTCTGCTTCGCGCAAAGCCAGCGGCTGTACGGACACGGACGACAACTCAGCCGATTTCACGGCGGGTGCGCCCGCTCCCCGCAACGCTGCGACTACGCTGAACCCCTGCTCGGCTGGCCCACTCATTGCGGCCACGCCCGCTTCCCTGACCGGAGCCGACGAATTGTCGTACGAAGTGGGTAGTGGCTCGGCCAGTAAGATCCTTTCCGTCAGCGGCTCTAATTTCTCTACCGCCTCGGGACAAATCACCGTAACTTCTTCCGATGCCGCCTTTACCGTTTCTCCCGGTACTTTGTCGTTCAGCAATTCCGCCCTGGCCACTACAAATGTGACGGTCACGCTGGCAGCGGGGCTGTCGGTTGGCAATTATTCCGGAACAATCAGTTTTTCCGGCGGCGGGGCGAATCTTGCTGTATCAGTGAGCGGAAAAGTAGTGAATTCTCCAAATACTATTACGTTCATTCACGACATTCAAGGTAGTGGCGCGACGAGTCCGGTAACCGCGACCACCGCGACCATCGAGGGAATCGTCACGCGTACTTTTCCGGGCGGTACCGGACTCAACGGCTTCTACGTGCAGGAAGAAGACGCCGATGCCGATGCCGATCCTGCTACGTCGGAAGGGATTTTCGTCTATGATCCGGCGGGAACGTTCACCGGGAGCGAAGGTGCGAAAGTAAAAGTGACAGGTACGGTAGCCGAATTCACGACGACCAGCGGCGGGGTTTCCAGCAGTCTCACCCAATTAACCGACTTGAACAACGTCACTCAAATCAGCAGCGGCAATCCACTGCCTGCGATTGTGACCGTCAAACTACCCGTGGCCAACGTCAGTGATCTGGAGCGCTACGAGGGCATGTTGGTAGAAGTAAGTGCTACGGAAGGCAACCTGGCCGTGACGGACAATTTCCAGTTGGGCCGTTTCGGGCAAGTGGTACTTTCGGCGACAGGTGCCAGCAATGCGGCGGGAACGGACGCGCGCCTCGACCAGTACACCCAGTTCAACACACCCAGTGTGTCGGGCTATGCCGCTTATTTGGCCGAAGTAGCCAAGCGTAAAATCATCCTCGACGATGGCAGCAGTACGGGGAATCCCGACCCGATTATCTTCGGTCGGGGCGGTCAGCCGTTGAGCGCGACCAATCCCCTGCGCGGTGGCGACGAGGTGGCGAGCGTCACGGCGGTCCTCGACGAGCGTTTTGAGGGCTACCGCTTGCAAACAAATGCGGGCGTGAATTTTATCGCCGCAAATGAGCGTCCGGCCACGCCTCCGACGGTGGGTGGCACGCTGAAAGTGGGCAGCTTTAATCTCTTGAACTATTTCAACGGCAATGGCCAGGGCGGCGGCTTCCCTACCGATCGCGGGGCCAACACTCAGATCGAGTACACCCGTCAGCGTGACAAAACGATCAAGGCGATAACCGAGTCGGGCGTCGACATATTCGCATTTAATGAGCTGGAAAACGACGGTTACGACTCCAATAGCGCCATTCAGGACCTCGTCAGCGGAGCCAACGCAGTCCTGGGAGCCGGAACCTTTGCGTTCATTAACCCAGGAGTTTCTATTTCTTCTGACGCTATCACGGTGGGAATGATTTACAAACCTGCCAAAGTGACACCAGTTGGATCCGCCGCCACACTGACGACCAGCGCAGCTTTTAATTCCACGGGACGCCAGCCGCTGGCGCAGACTTTCAAAGAAAACGCTACCAATGCCGAATTTACCGTAGTAGCCAATCACTGGAAATCAAAAGGTTCAGGCACGGGCGCTGGAAATACCGATGCTAATGACGGACAGGGCAGATCCAACGGCACCCGCACCCAGCAGGCGCAGGACCTGGCCGCGTGGCTGGCGACCATGCCCACGGGTACGATCGATCCCGACTACCTGATCCTGGGCGACTTGAACGCTTACGCTAAGGAAGATCCGCTGGTCGCTCTGGAAAACGCGGGCTACACCAACCTGGTACCCAACACGACCTATTCTTACGCATTCAACGGATTCTTCGGCGCACTCGACCACGCGCTGGGGAGCGCCTCGCTGGTGTCGCAGGTTACGAGTGCCACCAAGTGGCACATCAACGCCGACGAGCCCATCGTGCTGGATTACAACACCGAGAACAAAACGCCCGGCCAAATCAGCAGCTTATACAGCGCTGATCAGTACCGCACTTCCGATCACGATCCGGTCATCGTCGGTTTGGCGTTGACGGTTCCGGTTACGCCATTGGTTATCAGCGTTAGTTCTACCGATCTGCTTTGCAACGGCACAGCCACGGGCAGCATCGACCTGACGGTGAGCGGCGGTACGCCGGGCTACACCTTCGTGTGGTCTAATGGAGCCATGACCGAAGATCTGAGCGGTCTGGCAGCGGGACAATATATGGTGACGGTAATGGACAACGGAGGACAATCCGTTCAGGAAAGCGTAACAATCACGGAACCCTCGGCCATTGCGGTTACGCCTGGTAGCGACAAGTCGGTTATCCTGGGCTTCGGCAGCAACTGCACCGACATTTCGGCCAGCGCCAGAGGCGGCACCGGAACCCTCACCTACCTGTGGCAGCCAGTCAATTTGCCGGGTCAGTCGGTGGAGGTTTGCCCCACGGCCACGACGACCTACACCGTGACCGTGACCGATGCCAATAACTGCACGGCCAGGGCCACAGTGAAGGTGACCGTAAACGATGTCCGCTGTGGCAACAAAAACCAGAATGTCACGATCTGCTACTACGGCGTGACGCAGTGCGTCTCGGAAAAAATCGCCGAGCGCTACCTTAAGCTGGGCGCTACCATCGGAGGTTGCGGTACAAACGCCCGCATCGGTGCCGAAGAAATAGTGACGGAAAAGCCATTCAGCCTTTCGGCCCAGGCTTTTCCCAACCCCACGACGGGTACCCTCACGCTCCGTATTCAGAGTGTAATGAGCGGCCCGGCGGTACTGGACGTGCTGGATATGGCCGGAAAGCCCTTACAGCAGCGCGTTGAAAACCTAACCGAAGGCCTCAACGAAATCCCATTGGACCTGGACCGTCAGGCCGCCGGGACTTACCTCATCCGTTGCCGCGACGCAGCGGGTCGGCAGGCCGTGGTGCGGGTGCATCGGCAGTAATATTTTTTGATTGATAGGCGACCCCGCAGCGAATGCGGGGTCGCTTTTTTTGTGGGCTCCGGTATCTTTTGGACTTACGCCCTCTTCTATTTTCCCATAAATAATGTCAAGGAATTGAGTAACAGGTCATATTTTCTTTAATTTTGAGAATTAATGGAACTCGATCGACTGGCAGACAGAACGTTTTCACAAATCGTGCGATCCTCCTGAATTTATTTAACCACAAAAAAACAAGCCATGAATCGAAGGGACTTTATGCAATTGACCGGAATGAGCGCAGGCGCTTTAATGCTGCCGACGATTCCGGTGTTGGGCCGAAACGTGACGCCCGAAGCGCTGCTCGAAAATGCGCTGGACGTCGCGGTCAAAAAACGCCTGGCCGATGCCGCGCTTAACGCCGCCACCGCCAAGGGCGCAACCTACGCCGACATCCGCATCGGGCGCTACCTCAATCAGTTCGTCGTGACACGCGAAAATAAGGTGCAAAACCTGACCAATACCGAATCGTATGGCGTGGGGGTGCGGGT
>NZ_JBGSXF010000567.1:0-3779 GCF_041751555.1 Persicitalea sp.
CTGACCTTCGACCTGGAAGAAAAACTGCGCTTCTGGCAGAAACACGGCTACGTGATCTTGGAGAAGGTTATTCCCCAGGAACTGATCGACGCCTACTGGAACGACGTGGAGGAACTGATCGAGCATCCCGAAAAGTACAAAATGATGACGCGCATCGACCTGCCGAAGTTCGAGCCGATTCAGGAGCGGCTGATCAAGGATTTTCCTAAAGAAGACCTGAAAGGCAAGTACGTCAAGCTCAACGATTTTCACCACCTGTCGGAAACCGGAAAGAACCTGATGACCCATCCGGCTATCGTCAATTTTCTGGAAGCGATCTTCCAGCAACAGGTCGTAGTGATGCAGAGCCTGACGTTCATGTTCGGCAGTCAGCAGCCCACGCACCAGGATTTTCCCTGGGTAACGGCCAAAATTCCCAGCCATCTGGCGGCGGCCTGGATTCCGTTGGAGGACATCACCGCCGATTCCGGCCCGCTCTACTATTACGTCGGCTCGCACAAGCTGCCGAAGTTCAATTTTGGCAACGGTATCCTGTCCAATGAGCGCTCCTCGCGCAGCCCGCTGGAATTTGCCGACTACCTCGACAAAAACTGCCCCGCCCACGGCTTCCAAAAGGAAACGCTGCTCATCAACCGAGGCGATGTGCTTATCTGGCACTCGGCCCTGGCCCACGGTGGTGGCCTCATCACCAACCCTGACAGTACGCGCAAGTCGTACGTCTGCCATTATTCCACCCAGCAGGCCCTCCCCTTCCACCGCTACAACCCCCACGCCGAACCCAAGCCGCAGAAGTACCACGGCGTGGTGATTTATGAGCACCCCGAGTTTGGGGATCAGGAGAATATTTTGAAGGCGCAGGGATAGAGAGACCGGGAAGAATTATGATTATCATCCCTGCAAATTTAAAATAAATTTTTAAATTTGCAGGGATGATAAAAAGATCGATAGAAGACAGTTTCGCCCTTTCTCTGAAAGAATTTCCAGTGACTGGCATTATCGGCCCCAGGCAGGTCGGAAAAACCACGCTCGTCCGGCAATGGCAGGCAAAAAAAGAGATGGTTTATCTGGATTTGGAAAGGAACTCTGACCTGAACAAGCTAAAAGACCCTGAATTGTTTCTAACCCAAGTGGCCGACAAGACAGTTGTGCTGGACGAAGTGCAACATCTGCCGGAACTGTTCCCGCTGCTCCGTTCATTGGTGGATGACGACCGACGGCCCGGTCGATTCGTGATTCTTGGGTCGGCCTCCCCAGCTTTGTTGCGGCAAAGTTCCGAAAGTTTGGCGGGCCGTATCAACTACCTCGAAATGTTTCCGCTCAATTTATTGGAAGTTAAAGAGTTGCTCACTTGGCAGCAACTCTGGCTGCACGGCGGCTTTCCTGAACCCGCTTTATCAGAAAAGCCCAGCTTTGGACAAAGCTGGTACCGCAATTTTATTCAGAGCTACGTTCAGCGCGACCTGCCGCTGTACGGCTTACCCGCCGACCCGAAAGTGACGCGGCAACTGCTGCAAATGGTCGCCTCGGCCAACGGCGGCCTCCTGAACTACAGTACCTTCGCCAAATCCCTCGAACTCTCGGTACCGACCATCAAAACGTACCTTAGTTTTCTGCAAAACGCTTTCCTGACGACCGTCATTACGCCCTGGCACACCAATATCAAAAAACGCCTGGTGAAATCTCCGAAACTCTACATCCGTGACTCGGGGATGTTGCACTATCTGGCCGGAATCAACGATTTTGAAACCTTAATGGGAAACATCCGGGTAGGAAACTCCTGGGAAGGCTTCGTCATCAACCAAATCGCGTCGGTACTGAAATCGGACGATGAATTGTACCATTATCGCACCCAAGACGGTGCCGAAATAGATTTGCTCATCCGCCGGAACGACCGCTGGCTATTGGCCGCCGAAATCAAACTGACCAACTCGCCCTCTCTCAGCCGAGGCACGCATCAGGCCATGCGGGATTTGGGTTTGGAACAACTGCACGTCATTACACCTAGTGCTGAAACCTATCCTGTGGCTGAGAAAATTTTGGTGACGAGTTTGAGGAGGGTACTAGCGAGATTGCGGGGAGGGGAGGCTATTGGTTGAGATCGCTTCGCGAATACAAAACAAGCCAACAGCAAAGATCGCTTCAACTGCAAAGCAAGTCGGCATAATGCAGTCAAAACAATTACAACCTAATTAAGATATAGATCGTCATGACGAATAGGGAATATAGTAAATTTGAAATATTAAATTTCAATCATCAGGATTATCAGGAAGGGTTTGAAGTATTGTGCGAACCAAGCCTATTCATCAATTGGAATATGGTGGCAGGAGAGTTGTTAGAGAAAGGGGATATCTATTTTGAGATAGACAAATATAAAAAAGAATTTGCGAATTTTAAATCAAAAATAAGAATTGGAAATATAATTTTTGATGGTTTATATTTCCACAAATTTCAACACAGGTATGATGTTCCAGTATTAAATTTTTTCGCTGACATTGTTAATGTTGAAGAAACCGATAAAACCTATCGCATCCTTAACAAGAAATTGTTTGACGACGTTGGTAGCCATCGATATAGAATATACCTTCCGGAGGATCAAACTCAGGTGAGATCCACATTCGATCTCGATAAAATGATACTTTCGCTGGTTTATAGCTATAATTCTGATTGTAGGTACACCATTCTTAAAATAGAAAATAAACGCGATTATTCTGAATTATTGAAAAATGAAGAAGAGGTTGAGATCAGCAATGCGTTGGTGCTGGAAACAGAAATAGAAATGTATGGCAATTATAAAGAAGATGTAAAAATTAAATGGAGACCAGATGAATTAAATAATTTTCACCAAAAAGCACCAGTCATCTGGATGGATAGATCAAATAATACAATAGGATTTTCAGACAATCTATATTCTCAAAGGTATTTTTTGTCCGAAATCGAAAACATTTTTATTCAAAATATTTATCCTGCAAAATGCGGAGGAGGAAGTGAGCTGTATCTTTTTCTAAAAAAAGATAAGCAGAGAAAAAAAATATTTTCTGCACCATATTCGGTTTTTGATAAATACGCAGAGGAGCTTTCAAATTGCACAGGCTTGCAGGTAGTCTTTGGAAAAGAATATCCTTGCGATTAGAATTGCATATCGGCTTCATGTCCTGAATCTTCTCAGAATGCACCGAATCAAGTGTAGAACGAACAATCTCTTCTTTCAAAAACTCATCAAATACCCCGTCAAATCCGCCAGCGCCTGCTCGTCCAGCCCCATTGCCGTAGGATCAGGCATAAGCGAGTTGGGTAGTTTTTCGCGGCTCTTGATCTGGTCAGCCTTAATGGCGTGTTGCTTACCGGCGGCATCTTTAATTACAACCGTCGCACCGTCGCTGAGCAGGAAGCCAAAGTAGCTTTCGCCCTTTTTGGTCGTGATCGTGTAGGCTTCGTAGCCGAAGACGATGCTGGCCGAAGGATTCACGATGGCGTCGAGCAGCGTCATTTTGTCGACCTTCTGGTGAATCATCGTCAGGTCGGGACCGATGTCCGCGCCTTTTTCGCCGTGGCGGTGGCAGGAGGCGCAATTGTTGGTGAAGACCATCTGGCCCTGTTTGGGATCGGCCTTCATGCGGGCCGCAAAATCTACCCGAAGCACCTTGCCCGCGCGGGGGAAAAACTGACTGGCGAGTACCCGCACGTTCTGGTCGGGATTTTTGAATAATTGCTCACTCACGGCTTCGGCTACTTTGCCGGGAAGCTGGCCCTGCGACTTCATGTCGATGAGCATATTGCCG
>NZ_JBGSXF010000568.1:0-13095 GCF_041751555.1 Persicitalea sp.
GGGCATTGGTACTGAACATGTACGCGCCCCAAGACTATCGCTGGTAGGGGAGGAGCGCGAGCGCGTCGAGCAAATCATTAAGAAAGGTCTGGCGGCAAGGCCGGAGTTGCCGGATTATTCGAGTTTGTAAGGTTTATGCAAAAACACTTTTTCTGCATCGACGCACACACTTGCGGTAACCCCGTGCGGGTGGTGACGGGTGGGGCCATCCCTCATTTGGAAGGCTCGAACATGAGCGAGAAGCGGCTGCACTTTCTTCGGGAATATGACTGGATAAGAAAAGGACTGATGTTCGAGCCGCGCGGCCACGACATGATGTCGGGCAGCATCCTATACGAACCCTCCGACCCAGCCAACGACGCAGCGGTGCTTTTCATTGAGACATCCGGTTGTCTGCCCATGTGTGGCCACGGCACCATCGGCACCGTTACGGTAGCCATTGAGCAGGGGCTCGTCACGCCGAAAGTACCTGGTACCTTACGGCTGGAAGTCCCGGCGGGTTTGATCTTGGCTGACTATACGCAGGTAGGAGAAAAGGTGAAATCCGTCAGGATCACGAATATAAAGTCTTACCTAGCCGCCGAAAACATCAGCACAGAATGTCCCGATTTGGGAACGCTGACGGTCGATGTGGCCTACGGGGGGAATTTCTATGCCATCGTGGACGCGCAGCCCAATTTTCCTGGCTTGCAGCAATTCAAGGCCGAGCAACTCATTGCCTGGGCACGAACGTTGCGCGAGCGAATCAACGCGAGCCATACTTTTGTGCACCCCGAAAATCCATCGATCAACGGCCTGAGCCACATTCTCTGGACAGGTGACCCGCTGGACGCAACTTCCACGGCACGCAATGCCGTGTTCTACGGCGATAAAGCCATTGACCGCTCACCTTGCGGCACGGGTACTTCGGCCCGCATGGCGCAGTGGCACGCGCAAGGAAAGCTTCGGTTCGGCCAGGAATTTATCCATGAGAGCATCATTGGTTCTAAGTTCATCGGGCGTATCGAGGAGGTAACAGAACTGAACGGCCAGCCTGCGATCATTCCCAGCATCGAAGGTTGGGCAATTATTCATGGCTATAATCATCTTATTCTGGATGATGACGATCCTTACGTGCATGGTTTTCAAGTGATCTGATTTTCAATTTTGAATAATAGACGGGGTCGCCCGTGCGATGAGTGAGTGAGAGAATAGAAAAAAGCGTTGGGATTATCGGCGGAGGCATTAGCGGTTTGTTCTCGGCTTACTACTTATTGCAGGAAGGTTGCGAGGTGACGATCATCGAGCGTGGTAGTTTTACCGACGGCTGTTCCTACGGCAATGCAGGGATGATCGTGCCGAGCCACATCGTCCCATTGGCGCAACCGGGCATGATCTCCAAAGGAATGCGCTGGATGCTTGACGCGCAAAGTCCATTCTACGTCAAGCCGCGTCTGAGCGGTGATTTGGTGAAATGGGGCTATTTGTTTTGGAAAAACGCTACGGAAAAGCACGTCCGCTACGCCATTCCGCATTTGCGCGACCTGAGTTTGCTCAGTAAGGAATTGTACCAAGATTTGGCCGATGAGCCTGGTTTCTCTTTTGGCTGGAAAGAGAAGGGCCTATTAATGCTCTTCAAGAACGCTGCTACCCGCCACGAAATGGAGGAGGAAGCCCGCACGGCTAACCAGTCCGGCATCGAAGCGCAGCTTTTATCGGTTCTAGAAGTGCAGGCTTTAGAGCCGGACGTTCATTTGTCGGTAGAAGGGGCGGTGTTTTACCCCGGCGATGCGCAGATTTATCCTAATCAGTTGATTGCCGATTTGGTCAGTTTTCTAAGAAAAAGCGGTGTTGGGTTTGTGGAAAATCAGGTAGTCGAGGATTTTGTGGTTCAAAATCACAAAATCGAAACGATCAGTACGAACGGAGGTAGCTATACTTTTGATGAGGTGGTAGTCGCAGCGGGTGCCTGGTCGCCGATTCTAACTCACAAGTTGGGCCTTTCGCTGCCTCTACAGGGTGGTAAGGGATACAGCTTCCTGGCTGGTAGTTTGACAAATCAAATGCAAATTCCCGCCATTATGCTGGAAGCCCGCACCACCGCTACGCCGATGGCGGGCGGAGTCCGCTTTGCAGGAACCCTTGAAATCGCGGGGACGGATGAATCGGTGAATATGAACCGCGTGCGGGGAATTCATAATTCCATTCAGCAATACTACCCTGATATAGAAGTCGCTTTTCCCGAAAAAGAAGACGTTTGGAGCGGCTTGCGGCCCTGCTCGCCGGATGGCTTGCCTTATCTGGGGCGAGTGAAAGGCTTCGAGAACCTCATCCTGGCTACGGGCCACGGCATGATGGGCGTGAGTATGGGGCCAGCTACGGGAAAATTGGTGGCGGAAATTGTAGCCGGAAGGAATACGAGCGTGAACGTCGAGGCTTTTGAGCCTAGAAGGTTCTGATGTTATGTGGTACGGGCGTCTCGCCCGTCTTCGGAGTCAAACGGGCGAGACGCTGGAACGCCAGCCCGGCCGTACCACAAGGCATTACCGCTCTGACGAGAGTACCTGCGTATTATTCTTCAAAATCTTCAGAATCAAATACAGTACCGCGCTTGCCACGCCCAGTACCAGCCAGTGCCGATTGCGGAACGTGACTTCCCTGTAAAGAATATATTCGCCCACGGCGTCAAAAATAAAAAAGAGGATGAACAACGCGGCAAAACCATTTTTTTCCTGCCGCAGGACTTTCTTTAAACTGAATTCCAGGTTCGGGTTCTTCCATCGTCCGAAGTAAGGGACAATGGCGGGCGTCTTCGCCGCCCAGGCTCGGAAATCGTCGCCAAATTTTCCTTCGATGAATCGCTCCTCAGTATACATAATGCGCTCGTAATAAAGCCAGTAGGCCAATACGAAAGCCACGATGAACCACACGTTCGCTGTCAACATTGCCACGCCCAGAAACATGAAGAAGTTGCCCACGTATAGCGGGTGCCGCACGACGGAATAAATGCCAGAGGTATTGAGTGTATCGGCCACCTGTTTCTCAGTATTTCGGCCTGAGGTGTTTTTCGGCGTATAGCCCACCGTCAGGATGCGGATAAGCTGACCGAACAGCGCCACGATCAGACATAGAAACTGGTATTCCGTAGAAGTGTAGGGCAAATCAGAAACCTGAGCGTGTTGCCAGACCATATAGGCATGCACGACCAAGCCTACGCCCAGAATAAAAAGTGGCAAAGTACCCCGGTACTTAAAAAGCCAATTACCCTGACGGTCGAATTCTTTGACTAACTCCATGAAAATAATTTTTTTGCTAATTCGGGGGGGCAAATTTAGCAATATTGGCTTAGTATCCTGATTTTAACCCAACTAAAAAGGGACAGCTCGATCGAACTGTCCCTGAATTCTTCTGGCTACACCCCCACCAACTCCACATCTCGCGTCTCTTCTTCCATCGGCGGAGCCACATAGTCTCTTGACATATAAGAATACACCGCCGGAATCACAAACAGAGTCAGTGCCGTGGAGAATACCATTCCGCCCACCACGGCGATGCCCATCGACACCCGGCTTTCGGAACCCGCGCCCAGGGCCAGGGCAATGGGCAGAATACCAAGGATGGTGCACAGGCTCGTCATCAAAATAGGCCGGAAGCGCGACACAGCGGCGTCGATGGCGGCTTGCGTCTTGTCGAGGCCTTCTTCCTTGCGCTGATTGGCAAACTCTACAATCAGGATACCATTCTTGGTTACCAGCCCCACGAGGACGATGATGCCGATTTGGCTGAAAATATTCATTGTCTGCCCAAAATCCCAAAGCGATAGTAAGGCCCCACACACTGCCAATGGAACGGTGAGTAGGATGATGATCGGGTCTATGAAACTTTCGAACTGCGCCGCAAGGATCAGGAAAATCAGTACCAGCGATAACAGGAAGGCAAAAAGCAAACTGTTAGAACTCTCCTTGAATTCTCGCGAGTTGCCATCGAGGGCGGTGTTAAAAGTATCGTCGAGTACTTCGTCACCGATGCTCTCGATCTCGGCGATCCCCTCACCCAGCGTGACTCCCTTGGCCGTGCTTGCCGAGATGGTCGCTGCGATGTAGCGGTTGAAGCGCAGGAGCTGTGGTGGTGAACTTTGCTCGGTAAGTACCACCAGATTATCCATTTGGATGAGTTCACCGGATTTGCTTTTCACGTAAAGCGACTTCAAATCCAACAGGTCGTTGCGTTCGGTACGTTCCAATTGTCCAATCACCTGATACTGCTTACCATCCTGAATATAATAGCCAAAACGACGGCCGCTCAGAGCCAGTTGGAGGGTTTGTCCTACATCCTGGATGGATACGCCCAAACTCTGCGCCTTCTCACGGTCGATCTCCACCCTGATTTCGGGCTTGGTGAATTTCAAGTTGGCGTCGGCCCCTTCCAGTAACGGACTAGCCTGGGCTTTTTCCAGAACTAAAGGCAGGTATTCTTTCAATTTTTCAAAATTAGGGGCCTGGATTACGTATTGAATGGGTTGGCCCCGCGACCGCCCGGCGTTGATGGTCTGATCTTGCGAAACGATAGTGCGCGCCCCCGAAAACTTTTTGAGTTTAGCGGTCAAGTCATCCACGATTTCCTGCTGGGTGCGGCTGCGCTGGTCGGGTGTGGAAAGGGTCAGTCGGAAATAGCCTGAATTGGTGGAGGAGGAAGACCCGAAGCCCGGTGAAGTGATGGTGACCACGCCTACACGCTCGTTGGGGGCCAACTCGTCGTACACAAACTGCCCGACTTCGTTCATGTACCGATCCATGTACTCGAATGTTGCCCCTTCCTGAGCCGTGCTGTTGATTCGAATGTTGCTGCGGTCTTCCAGGGGGGCTAATTCGGCGGGCAGGCGCTTCCCGGTCAGCAGATAATAGCTAACTCCGATAAAACCAAGCATCAGAATCCAGGCCATCCAGCGATAGCGCATAAAGCCGACCAGCGCCGACTCGTAGCCCTCGGTCAGCCATACAAAGAAGGGTTCGGTTTTGCGGTAGAGCCAGGGCTGCCGTTGCCGGGTTTTCAGAATCCGGGAGCTCAGCATAGGAGTTAGGGTAAGCGACACAAAGGCCGAAATAATCACGGCCCCCGCCACCACTATCCCAAATTCCCGGAATAGCTGCCCAGTGACACCATCCAGAAAAATGACGGGTAAGAACACCGCCGCCAGCGTGACCGTAGTGGAGATGACCGCAAAATAAATTTCGCGAGAGCCGACAAACGCGGCCTGAGCGGGACTCATCCCTTCCTCAATCTTGGCGTAAATATTTTCCAGCACCACGATGGCATCGTCCACCACTAAGCCAATGGCCAGCACGATGCCCAACAGGGTGAGTACATTGATCGAGAAGCCGAACAGGTACATGATGAAAAATGTACCGATGAGGGAAATGGGAATGGCCGTGAGCGGGATAAGCGTGGAGCGCCAGTCGCGCAGAAAAACAAAAATGATCAGGGCCACCAGCAAAAAAGCAATCAGGATGGTTTCCTCTACTTCGGAAATGGAGGCTTTCACGAATTTGGTGTAGTCACTACCCAATTCCACCTTCACATCAGGCGGCAAGTCGGCCTCAATTTGTTCTAGCTTTTTGTTCAGATCGTCCACAATACTGATATGGTTGGCACCAGGCTGCGGGATTACCGCCACGGCTATCATTGGAATGCCGTCCCGCTTGAAAGCGGTACGCTCGTTTTCAGCGGCCAGTTCGGCCCGGCCTACGTCCCGGAAGCGAACGATTCGGTTGGTCTCTTCCTTGATAATCATGTTGTTAAAGTCCTCGACCGTCCGAAGCCTACCCAGGGTACGTACCGACAGTTCCATCGTTTGGCCTTCGATGCTGCCCGAGGGAAGTTCTACATTCTGCTTACTCAGGGCCGATGAGATGTCGATGGAGGTGAGGCGATAGGCCGCCATTTTGGCCGGATCGATGCGCAGACGCATGGAGTATTTTTGCTCCCCCCAAATCTGCACGCTGCTTACGCCCTGGATGGTCTGAAATTTCTCCTTGAACTGGCGGGTCACGATGTCGTTCAGATCGAGCAGCGGGCGGGTGGCACTTTGCACGTTGATAAACCAAATCGGGGAAGAATCGGCGTCAGCTTTCGAAACGATGGGCGGTTCTACATCGGGAGGAAGATTACGCTGCGAACGCGATACCCGGTCGCGCACGTCATTGGCGGCGGCCTCCATATCGACGCCCAGGTCAAACTCGACAGTGATGCTGCTACGACCGTCGCGGCTCGACGAGGAGAGGGTGCGAATCCCTGCAATACCATTGATGGATTCTTCGAGCGGCTCGGTAATCTGAGATTCGATGATCTCGGCGTTGGCCCCGGTGTAAGTAGTACTGATCGTCACGACGGGTGGATCAACACTCGGAAATTCCCGAATGCCCAAATACAAGAATCCAATGACGCCGAACAGGATAATCACCAGCGACATGACGATGGCCAGTACAGGGCGTTTGATGCTTAAGTCGGATAGGGAAGCCATTGTTGTTGATCTGTTAATTTGTATAATCGTTGAAGCGTAAGGGCGAACAAAAACTGGTTCGGCCCTACAACACTGCCTTCACCCGCTCCCGAATCGTTTCACGAATCTCTACCGGGCCACCGGGCTTTACTTGTAAAATACCCGTCGTGATGAGCGTATCTCCGGCGTTAAGTCCTCCCAGGATTTCCATATCGGATTCGCCGCGTAACCCAACTTTCACCGGACGCGCTGCCGCTTTCCCCTCTTTAACCAGAAAAACCATGTGGCCGTCTTGCTCGGGAATCACGGCCTCATTAGGGACGGAAATGGCGGTACCCCTGGAACCTGTAATGAGTTCTATTCTGGCGAAAGCACCGGGCAACAGTTCGCCGTTGCCATTAGGACTAGTAGCTCGCATCTGCAATGTTCGCGTTTGGGGATCTATTTTGGGATCGACGGCATACACGCGGCCCGTATGCTCTACGTCGGAACTTTCGGTGGTATATTTTATCAGACTACCAACCTTGATTTTATCGGCGTACTTGGCTGGAACCGAAAACTCTACCTTGGCGGGGTTGGTGTTGGTGAGTGATGTGATTCGGGACGTCGGCGTCACATAACTACCTTCACTGATGTAGCGCAGCCCGAGCCGCCCCGAAAAGGGCGCTTTAATGGTGGTTTTGGTGAGTTGCGCCTTGATATTGTCGATGTCAGCCTGGTTGGTCTTTACCGTCGTAAGGCTGATGTCGTATTCACGCTGGCTGATAGCTTCTTTTTCTAAAAGTCTTCGCTGGCGAAATTCGTTGTCCTCGGAAAGCTTCTTGGCATATTCGAGTTTTTGGAGTTGGGCCTGTAAGTCGTCATCGTATATTTTCAGCAGCGTGGTTCCCTTTGAGACATACTGACCTTCTTTGAAATACAGATTGGTAATTTTGCCCGGCACTTCGCTTCTAATTTCCACCTCCTCGTTGGCCAGGATGCTACCCGTGGTTTTGACCACGTCATTGAGCGACGACGGCTCTACTACCATCACGGAAACGACGGTTTTTCCACCACCTCCTTTCTTCGGAGCTTCCGCCGCTACTTCCGGCTGGTTGCGAGAATCAAAGAATTCTTTGAGGCGGGGATAAAAGACCAGACCTAAAAGCATGACAACGATGACGAAGGTTATCAGGCGTTTTGTGGGTTTATTCATTGATTATTGTGAGGAAATTTTACTTTGAGCAAATTTAGTGTATAAAAGTCGGTAAAGGATAGATTCGGGCAGAATGTTTAGTGGTCAATCTGCGTATTTCCCAATAAAAAAATGCCTGACTGATGCCGGGCATTTTCTTAAATAAAACTGTGAAGTAGTTTCGGTTACTTATCCCACCAAACGGGCATATCCAAATCATCTTTTCCACCCAACATCGTCAGGGCAGCGTTGTAATTATCACCATTCAGGTCGCGCTCGGTAGTCGGGTAACCCTGGCGCAGCGGAATGATTTTGCTTACGCTGATTGGGTTGGCCGCAGGCGTCAACTTCGGGAAACCCGTACGACGGAATTCAGCCCAGGCCTCATAGCCGTAAGTATAAAGAGACACCCACTTTTGGGTAATGATCTGCTCAAGTCCTTTAGCTGGAGCATAAGCAACCGTTGGGTCAGCAATAAATGCCTTATATTCGGCTTCGTTGTATACGTCGTACTGCTGGAAAGACGCCTTGATGCCCTCTTCGTAGAAAGTTTTGGCATTACCTGTAATCCACCCGCGCATGGCACCTTCGGCCAGCGAGAATTGCATCTGTGCGTAAGTCATTACGTAACCAGGTGAATCTTGTTGACGAAGATCTGTGCCTAGGAACGAAACCTGTCCGTTGGGAATAGCACCTGCGGCTCCCTGCTCCAGGCCATAAGGCATACCAACGTATTTCTGAGTCAGCACAGCTACATCGGCAAAAACGGGTAGCCGAGGGTCATTTGTCGCTAACATCAAATCGGCCAGAGGCTTGCTGATGTTGAAATCAAGGCGCGTAAGGAAACGGTCCTCCCAAGGATTATCGTTGTTTTCGTCGGCCAAAAACTCATAGATAACGTTTTCAGCGTTGCTGGAAATGATGCCAGCCTGATAGGCAGAAACAAACTCGGCCTTAGCCATGTCGGGCTTCACCTCAGACAAGCGCAGGGCCATCACCAGTCGCATCGAATTGGCAAATGTCTTCCAATGATCCATATCACCGTCCAGCAATATATCGCCATCGATAGCACCAGGAGTGATCTGCGCCGCAGCCTCCTTCAACTCTTTGAAGAGGTCGGTGTAAATAGCCTCCTGAGTATCATAACTAGGCTTGAAATTGTCCCTACCCTGCAAAGCCTGCGTGTAGGGTAGTGGTCCCCAACGGTCGGTCATGTGCCAGAAGTAAAAGGCCTTCATAATCCTGGCCACAGCGATCTGGTTGACGTTAGGGCCATTTTGAGCCGCCGTAGCCTTAGTGGCTTCATCGGTGTTCAGCCTGATGATCTCCTGCAGGTTGGCCAAAGGCCCTGCGTAAAAGCCATTGAAGCTAAACTGCTGAGTGCCGTAACGTGAAGCTTCGGTATAAAACTTCTCCGAAATATGCTGCGCATACAAAGTAGGCTGGGTATCAGTGATAGGACCGACAAGCCCCTGCTGGGCAGAAGTTAGCATGTTTGCCGTCACTGGAACCGACGGGCTGTTGGGATCCAAGTTCATGTCCCCAAAGTCACCCGGATCGCAAGCCACCAGCGCGGTAGCTATTAGGGCGCTCATGAGTGATATTCTTATGTTCTTTTTCATATTGATTTTTGTCTTTTGAGATTATTCTGATTTAGAATCCAAGTCTTACGTTCACTCCGAAAGTAGTAGTGCCAGGTAGTTGTCCGCCCTCAGACCATACACTTTCGATCTCCGAAGGATCAAGTCCCTTCACAGGCTGCTGGATACGCCACAGGTTGCGGCCTACCAGCGCTACATACGCTGAACGAATACCAACGCTGTTCAATAGTTCAGAGTTGAATTTGTAGCCAATGCTAAGTTCACGCAATTTGGCATAGCTGGCGTCATACAGCCAGTTCTCGTGCAAGCGGAACAACGATTTGTAGTAGTTGATCGCTTCGACATATTTTGTATTGGCGGTTCCATCTTCCAACACTCCGTCGGCGCGAATACCGCCATCGTCGGCTACCGGATCACGTTGCTCAACGCCTTTATCGTTAGGACCCACCGTGGCGGCGCCCAGTCCTGAGTAAGCATTGAACATCTGAGAAACAGAATAAACCAAACCGCCTTTCTGGAAATCGACAGTAAAGTTCATCACAAAATTCTTGTAGTTCAAGGTGTTTATAACACCACCAGACCAGTCAGGTAGGAAGGAACCCAAGTTCACGTTATTATCAAACAAGAATGCACCGTCGGCGTTCACTAAGCGGTTGCCATTTTCGTCGCGGCGGAATGCCCGACCCACCAACTCACCAAACGGCTGGCCTACTTTGGCGTTCACCGTTGGACCGAAAGCAGTACTGGAGCCTGAAAGGTTGGCACCAGCAGAATATACCGCAAAAGTAGGCAGCACATAGTTGTCAAGACCATCGGCCAATTCAACTACCTCGGTGCGCGCCCTGGCTACGTTTAGGTTGATCGTCCAATCGAAATTATCCCGCTTAACAGGAATGAAAGTGGCGGCCAGTTCTATTCCGCTGTTGGAGATGTTGCCCGCATTAACCATTGCCTGCGTGTAACCACTAGTAGCTGAAACACTCAAAGGAAGAATCTGGTTGGTGTTTTCACGATTATAAACCGTGAAGTCAAAACCTATGCGGTTGTCCAGGAACTTAAGCTCGATGCCCAAATCGTAGGAAGTCGAGAGTGTAGGCAGCAGGTTGGCGTTAGGCAGGCGGCTGGGTAAAGACTGCGTTGGCGAAGATCCGTAAGGATTACCCACCGAGAAGGTGTTAAAAATCTGGTAAGGATCGGTATCGCTACCCACACGCGCCCAACCTGCCTTCAATTTACCGAAAGACAGAATGCTTTGATTTTTCAGGAATTCGCTGAATACAAAACTTCCTGATAGTGAGGGGTACAGATACGAGTTATTAGCGGCTGGCAGCGATGACGACCAGTCGTTACGAAGTGAGGCGTCTACATAAATGAAGCCGCGGTAGCCCAAAGACACTGTACCATATACCGACCGTACTTCTTTCTCAGAAGTAAAGTTCGCCGTGTTAGGGCGATCCTTTGAAGCGGAGATATTGTAGAAATTAGGAATGCTGAGGCCACCATTCGTGCTCAGATTCTGAACTTCCCGCGTATTACGACGGATGTTGGCACCCAAGTTAGCATCGAAGCTAATCTCTCCGAATATCTTATTGTAAGTACCCAGGAATTCGTAGTTACGCTCGTTGCGCTTATCGGTTCCGGTAAAGAAGCCATCCTGGTTCAAACCACCCGAAGCAATACGGAAATCGTAACGGCTGTTGACCGTGTTGTCACGTACCCAACCAGCCACTTTAAGTCCCGGCACGATTTCGTAAGCCAAGCTGATGTCGCCGAATACTCGGTTCTGACCAGCGTTGAAGATGTTCTCGTATGCATCGTAGAAAGGGTTATCCCAATACAATGGACCCGTACTTTCAGGGCCTTTAATGTTCCAAGAGTTGAAGGTCCCGTCGGCGTTTTTATAATCCCGCAGAATGTCCATGTCGATCTGGCGCTGGAACCACTGGTTAAAACTACCAGTAAGTCCCTGACCGTAACCTTCCAGGGGGCGTCCTTTGGTAGTTTCGCTCACTACATTGATGTTAGTCGAGAACGTCAGCTTCTTGGAGAGTTCGTAAGTACCACCCAAGTTGATGTAGTTACGATTTTGCTTAGTGTTAGGCACAATCAGGTTGCGGCTGATGTTAGTTACCGCCGCCCGGAATGAAGCTTTGTCGCTACCGCCACTGATGGACACGTTATTGTTAAAGGTACGTCCTGTGTCAAAGAAGTTTTGCACGTTGTCAGGTTGGGGCGAGAAAGGAATCTGCTGGCCAAAAGCGGCATTCCCTGGGAACCAGCTATAGTAAGGACGGTAAAGTGTACCGTCCAGCCTGGGGCCCCAGCTTTCGTCGGCAGAGTAGTCGATCAAATTTTGCCCCTGAAAAGCCTGCCACTCAGTAGGGTGAATAGCCGGGTTGTATTCAAAAGGAATGAAACTCTGATCGTAACCACCGCCATAGCTATTTTGGTAGTTAGGCAGATTCAGGGTTTTCTTATAAAAAAAGACAAGGAGCAGTAAGTCATACCTTTGTGGTTACCATACTACAAAATCATGACTACCATTCCTTGCCAAAGCAAAACTACCTCTTTTTTCCAACTGCTTCAAAACACACCCGGTCTAGATGGGCGTGACAACAGGGGCAAGACACACAATATGGCGTTCGTACTCACAGGTTTAACCTTAGCCATTTGCTGCGGCAGAGACGGTAAGCTTTCCCGCCTACACCGCCACATGGTCAACCGCTTTGACGCTCTATGCACGGCTACCAAGACTTGGCCGGATAGTGCGATTTCCCGCGCCCAACTGCCGCTACTGCTCGCCAAGGTGGACGGTGAGGTCTTCGCACAACTGCTCTTTGATTGGTTTGGGCTGGTTCTGAGCAAGCAAGCCAAGCGCTGGTTCACATTCGATGGTAAGGAGCTGAGGGGCAGCATTCAGCCTGGTCACAAGCGTGGCGAGGCGTGCGTCTCGGCCCAAGCTCACGACTCGGGGCAGGTCGTGGGTCAGACCTACTACAACGGCAGCAAGGAAAGCGAGCGGCCTGCCGTACTCCAATTGTTGAATGACAGCAAGTTGTGTGGCCAGAAAGTCACTTTGGACGCCCTTCACCTGACGCCCAAGGCGACAAGAGCCATCCACAAGGCCAAAGGGATCTATCTGATCGGCCTCAAGTCCAACCAGAAGCACCTGTACAGGTACTGCATCTGCAACAGCCTGACCAAGAGGGCTTCCTACGAGCGGGCCGACGAGCCGGAACGCGGCCATGGACGCGTCGACCAGCGCAGCTACGCCTGCTACAGCCTGGAGACTGACGCGCTGGCCCCCCGCTGGCGCAAGGTCAGCATGGGTACCTGCGTGGAAATTATCCGTACTCGTAATGGCCTGGATGGCAGCCTGATAAGCCAGGAAACGTGCCGCTACGTCAGCAATGCCCGCCCCGCCAGTCAAGAGGAGGCCGAGGAGCTCTTCGACGCCATCCGCCGCCATTGGCTCCTCGAAGTCACTCACCACTACCGGGACGTGACCCTGGCCGAGGATGGCCTGAGAACCAAGAGTCAGCCCGTCAGTCGGATGATGAGCAGTCTGCGAACGCTAGCAGTCAACCTGTTGAAACGCCTCAAGCCTAAGAACATGGCCGCTCAAATCGATGAGTTTGCTGATAATTTTAATGCGTTGATTCAGTTTATGACCCAACAAATGGTTTTATAAGAAAACCCTGATGATTGAGTTTACTGAGAAAAAGGTAGTTATTCCAACCATTGAAAATACTATTGACGACATCTATTTGATGATAGCAGTTTATGTTTTAAAAAAAGTAGAACCATCAAAAGAACTACATAATCTGACTAGAACTAGTATT
>NZ_JBGSXF010000569.1:0-4239 GCF_041751555.1 Persicitalea sp.
ACTTCGTTGTCGCCGAAGTTTTCGTACGAACTGGTAATGACTTTCTCACCTGTCTGCAAGCCCTCGAGTACTTCATAAAATTCAGGATTTTTCCGGCCCAAAGTAATGTTGCGCTTCGTGGCACGGTTGCCTTCTTTTTCTACGACATACACCCAGTTGCCGCCCGTGTCGGAGAAGAACCCGCCGACGGGCAGTAGAGTAGCTTTGGAAGGCTGGCCAAGTTGGAGACGAATTGGAGCAGACTGCCCGCGCTTGATGCGTTCGGGCGCGCCCTTCGCGAAGCGCATATCGACCTGAAAGCGTCCGCTGCTCACTTCGGGATATATCTTTACGATTTCCAGAGCGTAAGGTTCTCCGTCGAAATCCATACTACCACCTAAGCCGACGAAAATCCGGGAAATGTAGTGCTCATCCACATCGACGCGCATTTTGAAGCCGTCGAGGTCGTCGATTTGGCCGATGTTCTGGCCCTGGTTGATGTTCGAGCCTATTTCCACGTTCATCGAAGAAAGCAGTCCGCGGACGGGGGCTTTTACCACCAGGTTGTCGAGCGTCTGCCGCCAAAGGGCCACGTTCTTTTGGGTATTGACCAATGTTCCCTCCAACTGCTCGATCTGCATTTTGGCGTTCTCCTCCTGGTACTTCTGCGACTCTATTTCGATAGCCCTTTGTTGGGAGAGCCGCTCAAATTCGCGCTTGGTGAGGAGAAAGTCCGCTTCGGGAATCACCTTGTCGCGGTAGAGCATCACGTTACGCTCGTGGGCGTCTTTAGCCTGGGCAATCTGGAAGTCCAGATCACTGAGCGTCTTTTGGAGGTTGAAGCGCTCGACCCGCAGCCGCTGCCGGGTATTTTGCAGTTCGTTCACCAGGCGGTTGGCTTCCGTTTCCTGATTCAGGAAACTTATTCTCATGGTCTGGTTTTCGAGTCGGAGCAGTACCTGCCCCTCCTCCACCATGTTGCCGCCTTCCACCATCTTCTGTGTAACGTAGCCGCCTGCAATGGCGTCGAGTTGAATGGTTTTGAGTGGCTGCACGACGCCCGTCACGACGATGAATTCATCGAATTCTCCCTGGCTCACGGTAGAAATCGTTACCTTGTCTTGCTCGACGTTGAGCTTGGAGCGTTTGTCGGCCCAGATGAGCTGGTAGAGAATAAAAGCCAGCAGCAAAGTACCCGCCACAATATAGCCGATGCGTTTAGGGGTCCAGAATTTTTTCTTTTTTCCCTTGTCCATGCCGGATTGGCTAAGGGCAGAATCGGGCATTTTGCCGAAGGGTGAAGGTTTTAAGTCGGTGGCCATTGAGTTTAATGATGGGTGATGAATTATGAATGACTTCGCCAAGATAGCATCGTCGTAATATTTTTGACAATTAGTTTCGTCGTTTGCCAATACTATCTTCAATCCTTATGCCAGAGAAGTAACGTTCAATTAAAGTTCTGGTTTTCAGTAGTCTTTTGTTTATTCGCAAATCGTTTAGTGTTCATTATCGGACACCCTTGTCCGGCAGCGGACAGTCGTGACAAATAGGCGTATTCCTAATCGTTTCTTTGTTAATCCCTTAGCAAATGCCGTTTTTGTCGGCATATTTATTGAACTCAACAAAAAATCAAATCACTTTGCGCCTTTAAACTCGAGTCACCATACATTCAAATGCTCCTCTCCGAAACCAAATTACTCATAGTCGATGACGATGTAGATGTCCTAAGTGCTGCCAAGCTGCTCTTAAAGCGCCATTTAAAACAAGCCGACATTGAGAAAAATCCCGAAAAAATACCATTCTTACTCAACAACGGTGAGTACGACGCCATTCTGCTCGACATGAATTTCACGCGCGATGTCAGCAGCGGGCGCGAGGGGTTTCAATGGCTTGACCGCATCCTGGATCATTCTCCCAAGATGACCGTTATCATGGTCACGGCTTACGGTGACGTGGAAATGGCTGTACGCGCTATAAAGGCCGGAGCGACGGACTTCGTGTTGAAACCCTGGGAAAATGACAAACTACTGGCGACGCTGGAAAAGGCGTTGGATGGCAAAAGTGCCGATGGGGAAGTCGTAGAAACGGCGGCAGCAAAAGCCTCCAAGAACAACCTCGTTGCCCAAAGCGAATCGATGCGTCACGTCCTCGATACCGCTGAGCGCGTAGCCCCTACCGACGCTAATATTTTGATCCTGGGGGATAATGGCACGGGCAAAACCCAATTGGCGAAACACATTCATGACCTCTCGCAGCGTAACAAAAAACCTTTTGTATGCGTAGATTTGGGTGCTTTAAGTGAAAACCTGTTTGAAAGCGAACTCTTTGGCCACGTGAAAGGCGCGTTTACCGACGCCCGCGACGACCGTCCCGGACGCTTCGAGGAAGCGCAGGGCGGCACTATTTTTCTGGACGAAATCGGCAACTTGCCGCTGGCCTTACAGTCGAAGTTATTGACGGTGATTCAGGAGCGGCAGGTAACGCGCGTGGGTTCTAACAAACCTGTGGCGGTGGACGTGCGACTACTCTGCGCCACCAACCGCGACATCGACAAGATGGTAGCCCAAAACGACTTTCGGCAAGATTTGCTTTACCGCATCAACACCATCGAACTCGAACTACCGCCCCTCCGCGAACGCCCCGACGACATCGCCCCACTTGCGGAATATTATCTGAAAGAATTCAGGAAAAAGTACAACCGACCTGTCACATCCATCAGTCCGTCGCTTCTTAAAAAAATGCAACAGTACGACTGGCCCGGTAACATCCGCGAGTTGCAGCACGCTATCGAGCGGGCGGTCATTCTTTCGCAGGAAAAAGTCCTCCAACCCGATGATATGTTCCTGAAAAACGTGAGCCCCGATGATGCCTCAGCCACGGCCTACGACCTGGAAGACATGGAAAAGACGATGATCCTCAAAGCTCTCAAAAGATTTAACGGCAACATCACCGACACTTCCCGCGAACTGGGGTTGAGTAGGGCAGCGCTTTATCGGAGGTTGGAGAAATACGGATTATGAAACATTTCTCCATAGGCATTCTCTGGCGTGTTCTGCTCCTGGTCATGGCTGGGCTGGGGCTAGGGTATTTGGTGTCACGGACGCCGCCAAACTGGATGCTGGTCATGATGATGTTGGTAGTCGTTTTCTTTTTGGGAAACGGGCTTTACACCTACGTCACGTCGTTTAATCGCAAGTTTGTACGCTTTCTGGAATCGGTGCGGTACTCGGATTTTACGATCAAGTTCCGGGCTGACAACGTAATGGGCGATACCTTTCAGGAACTCAACCAGCAATTTAACGAAGTGCTGATGGCCTTCCGGCAGGCCCGGGCCGAGAAGGAGGCCAACTTGCAGTACCTCAATGCTATCGTGCAACACATCGGAACTGGTCTGATTACGTTCGACGCGGGCGGCGGGGTTAACCTGGTGAACAACTCTGCCCTGAGGATGCTGGACATTTACCGCCTTCGGCAGATGTCTGATTTAAAAGAAACACACCCACGTCTGTTCGATATGCTGTCGCATCTGGAAACGGGTGTGCGCGAACTGTACATCTCGCCGCAGGACCAGCAGTTGGCCGTGCAGGGAACTACCATCCAAATGCGTGGTACCTGGGTGCGGATCGTGGCTTTGCAGAATATCGGCACCGAACTGCAACAGAAGGAGGTGGAGGCCTGGCAGAACCTGACGCGGGTACTACGCCACGAAATCATGAATTCCATGACGCCCATCGTGTCGCTGGTCGGGACGATGCGCCTGATTGTGAACGAGGACATTGAACCCACGGATCAAAACCATGAGGCCGTCGGCGACCTGAAGGAAGCCCTGCAAACGTTGGAAAAGCGCAGTCAGGGCATGATGAAGTTTGTCAATGCCTACCGCGACTTTACTACTCTGCCCAAACCTAATATGCGAACAGTTTTGGTCAAGGAAATTTTACAGGAAGTATTACAACTACTACAAGCCGACCTCACCGCCGCCGGAGTTTTGTCCAAGATGGAGGTACTTCCCGAGCAATTAACGATCACGGCAGATCCCGACCAATTGCAGCAGGTGCTTATCAACCTCATCAAGAACGCCCTCGAAGCCTTCGGCGAGCAATCCGAACCGCTCATTGAACTCCAGGCCTACTCCACCGACAATCAACGCGTCACGATCAACGTCCGCGACAACGGATTCGGCATCGAGCCGGAGGCGTTGGAGAAAATCTTCATTCCTTTTTATACGACTAAAAGAACGGGTTCGGGGATCGGCCTGAG
>NZ_JBGSXF010000570.1:0-2355 GCF_041751555.1 Persicitalea sp.
AAGATATGTTCAAGTACCATCAGTTTATGAAGAATATCGACGACCTCACCCAGACGACCGATTCGCTCCGGCGCGACTTTAAGCGGGCGCAGGATAATCTGGTACCAAACAGCCAGCAATATTTCTCCTATAAGTTTAAAAATAACGACTCCTACGGCACAAAGCCCAAAAAGGGTAAGTGGGTAGACTCACTGCTCAGCGTGGCTATGACTGACAGCGTGAAGAACATTATTCTCGCCAATGCCAAGAGTGCGGCGACCAGCGTACAGAGTTTTGCCTCTTCCAACGCCGAGTACCTCGACAGTAAACGCAAATCGGGTAACGAATACGAACTTGAAAAACTTCACAAGTATACCCAGGCATTTTCCTGTTTTGTCATGTTTCTGATTGGCGCCCCCTTGGGGGCCATCATCAAGAAAGGTGGCTTCGGTGTACCAGTGTTGGTTTCCATCATCTTCTTTATCCTATTATATGTCCTCACCATTCAAGGCGACAAATTTGTAAAGGAAGGACTACTCGACGTGGCGGTCGGGGCTTGGTTAGCCAATGCCGTTCTACTTCTGGCCGGACTGTACTTCGTAGAAAAAGCCCGCAATGATTCTCGCCTCTTTGAAAAGGATGTCTATCAGATGTACTGGAAAAAATTCCGAGAAAAATACCTGAAATCCCGCAACGCTCAGCCAAAACTAGCTTAGGCTTAGGGGAAGCATAAATACTGCATTCATTCTTAATATATGAATAACAGTTTTTTAAGAGACTGGAAATGAGGTGGTTGAATATAATTCATAATTCATAACTTATAATTCATCATTTTTCTATACTTTTGCGGCTGCTTTTATATTAATTTTTTACATTTTAATCTGTCGTTACAATCATGTATTTAACCACGGACAAGAAGAAAGAAATCTTCGAAACCCAGGGATTCAACAAATCGGCCACCGACACCGGGTCGCCCGAATCACAAGTCTCACTCTTCACTTTTCGCATCAATCACCTGACGGCGCACCTCAAAACGCACAAGAAGGATCACGATACGCGTCTGAGCTTACTCAAACTAGTCGGCAAGCGCCGCAGCCTGCTGGACTACCTTTATCGGGAAGACATTAGCCGCTACCGTGCTATTATCGCCGAACTAGGGCTGAGAAAGTAACGGAAAAACAAAGAATCGGGGAATCTGCCTTTGGCCAGATTCCCCGATTCTTTGTTTTTCCTGCCTTTCTGCCCGTTTCCCTACCATTCGATAATTAATCGAACATTTCTTTACCGAAAGCAGATATAATACGACTGGCAATGTCTTTGCTAGTCATTATTTGTTATAGCGGTCCTTATTCAAGCGGTCACTCATCAATCTACCTAACTTACTTTTATGCAATTTAACGTCGTATCCAAGACGATCACCCTGCCCGACAATCGTACCATCACTATTGAAACCGGAAAATTGGCGCGGCAGGCCGACGGAGCGGTGGTCGTCCGCATGGGCGACACCATGCTGTTGGCAACCGTAGTAGCCAAAACAGACATCAAACCCGGTGTCGATTTCCTTCCTCTTTCCGTCGATTATCAAGAGAAATTCGCTTCGGCGGGTCGTATTCCCGGCAGCTTTATGCGCCGCGAGGGACGCCTCTCCGACCACGAGGTACTCATCTGTCGCATTGTGGACCGCGCTCTGCGTCCCCTTTTCCCGAGCGACTACCACGCCGATACTCAGGTAAACATCATGTTGGCTTCCGCCGACCCGGAGGTTTTGCCTGATGCGCTGGCTTGTCTGGCAGCTTCGGCGGCACTTATTGTTTCGGATATACCTTACCAAGGCCCTGCTTCCGAGGTGCGGGTCGCTAAGATCGACGGTGAATATATCGTCAACCCCAAGACCTCCGACCTTGCCCGTGCTACACTGGAACTCATCGTGGGTGCCACCGAGAAGGACATCACGATGGTGGAAGGCGAACTGGAAGAGGCCCAGGAGGAAGAAATCATCGAAGCCCTGAAAGTAGCCCACGAAGTCATCAAGACGCAATGCCGCGTAATGAAGGAACTGGAAGCTGCTGTGGGTAACACCACGAAGCGCGAGTACGAGGGCGATCCCGAGGATGCCGAGTTAAAAGCACGCGTCCGATCTTTTTGTTACGATAAGCTGAGTGCATCCATTGCACAGACTTCAAACGACAAGAGTGTTCGCAAAGAAAGAGCCAAAGCCATTCGCGAAGAATTCATGGCGACTATCGGTGAAGACGAGGAAGTGGATGAGTCACTGGTGAAGCGTTATTTTCACGATCTGGAATCCGAAGCTACCCGTCGCCTCGTTCTGGATGAGCGCATTCGTATTGATGGTCGTAAGCTCGATGAGATTCGCCC
>NZ_JBGSXF010000571.1:0-3342 GCF_041751555.1 Persicitalea sp.
TTCTTTTGACCACTTCCCACAGCCAACCCGTTAGGTTGGCCACCGCCCCGGCGGCCCGGCCAATCATACAAATCATCGCCCTGATAACCCGCATCGACCCAGACAATCTCCAACTTTCCACATAATTTCTTGAGCCGGCTATCGGCCCAGATTTTCTCAATCAACAGTTTGGCCCCCGCCTTTTCGGACACGCTTGCAGCTACGACCTTCACCGCCAGCAGGAAACCCAGTGTGTCGACTAGAATGAATCGTTTTCGACCCTTGATGCACTTGCCCGCGTCATAGCCGCGCTCACCACCGATCTGAGTCGTCTTAACCGATTGGGAATCAATAGAAGAGGCCGTAGGCCGTTTCTTGCGACCTGCTTTTTTACGCACTCTACTAACCAGCTTGACATGGATTTGTTGCCACACGCCATCCTTGCTCCAAGTGTTGAAATAGTGGTAGACGCTCTTGTGATTAGGATAATCATTAGGCAACAGCTCCCACGAGCAGCCGCTGCGCATCCAGTACAGAATGCCGTTAATCACCTCCCGCAGGTCGAGCGGGGGCCGTCCCGGCCCATCAATTTGTTTTTTTGGCATAGGCAAGAGTGCCTTCAAGTGTTTCCATTGTTGGTCGGAAAGTTCAGTGGGATACTTTTTGTGAGATTTCCGTTTAGTTTTGTGCTGAGGCATCTGAGAAGGAAGTTTTGAAGTTTGGTCGCTACAAAAATCCCTTTTCATCGGATGTCTTTTTCTATGTTCAAGCGGTTTTCAGACAGGTTCTAAGCTTTTCAGCTTTGGGACAGACTACCCAAAAAACCGTAAAAGTTCCGCTTTCGGTGTCTGGAGCTACTGCGGACTCCTTGCATTGCAGCAAAAAAATCTTTTCTACCTCCATTTACCAAGGACAAGCCAGGCTTCGTTCTGCGGCGACCCTAACTCTGTACCAGGACGATGCGCTGGCCAAACGGCAATATCGGGCAGGGCGAATACTTCAACCCATTGCCCCTATAGTCTCCCTGGCTGGGATAGCGTTAAGCTACGTCGCCCTCAAAGGTAAGTCTGGCACTCACAGCGGTTATTATGAAGGGCAGCTCGTTACGGCAGATTATACAGTCCGAAGCCGCCCGAAGCTGGCGGCTGGTCTGGGACTCTTCATGGCGGGCATCGCGCTGGTCGAGTTCTCCAACGAACTGGTGGCTAAATCGGCACGGGGGTACAATCTGAGGCATAAGGGACGGTTGACCTCCACTGATTGTCCAACTTTTTACTTTGAGATTACGCCCAGTGGAAACATAGGGCTGGTTGGGCTATTCTGAAAAGAGGATCTACTCTACATTATGGTATTATAGCTGCCAGCGCGGTCAATTCTCAAGCAGTATTTTTAAAATCTTTTCCGCTGCCCGACCGTCGCCATACATAGCTCGGAAATCGAATTCCGCTTTCCCTTCAAAATACCGGTAGGCTTCCAAAATCAGGTTCGTATCGGCATCCGTTAGTCGCGCTGCGCCGCTCTCCACAATTTCGATCCACTCGGTTTCCGGGCGCATGATGATACACGGGGTACCCAGGTAATAGGCCTCCTTTTGTACGCCCCCGGAGTCCGTCAGCACCAGCCTGGCGTTGCGTTCGAGCTGCAGCATATCGAGGAAGAAAACAGGTTCCATTAGGGGTTCTTTTAGTAAATGGACAAAGAATTACTCTCAGAAGCCGTTTTAAAATATCAATTTAGTCGTTTCAGCATGATTCTGATCATCGCCAGGTAGACCATCGCCTCGCTGTTTCGGGTTAGCTTTTCGTAATCCTTCGACAGCCTCCTGTTGAAGGACAGCCAGGCAAAGGTTCTCTCGACGACCCACCTTCTGGGCAGGACGGCGAATCCTTTCACGTCATCGTTTCGCTTGACGATCTGCCAAGTCCAGCCCATCAGGGCCGCGACCCAACCGGCCAGATCCGGCCCCTGGTAGCCTGCGTCGGCCCACACCAGTTTGATCCTGCCGCAGAGTTTCATCAGCCTGCGCGTGGCTTGTATCTTCGCCAGAAGCAACTGCGCCCCGGCCTTCTCCGAGACGCTGGCCGCCGTCACCTTCACGGCCAGCAGCAAACCCATCGTGTCGACCAGTATGAAGCGCTTGCGCCCTTTGATGGACTTGCCCGCGTCGTATCCCCGATCCTGACCGCCAACCTGGACGGTTTTGACGCTCTGCGAGTCGATGCATCCCGCCGTTGGCCGCTTCTTGCGGCGTTTTTTCCTCTTACCGGGCCTGCGCGTGCTGCTGCGCACTTGCCTGACCAGAGCCGTGTTGACTTTCTCCCAGACCCCGGACCTGCTCCACTCGTTGAAATAGCCGTACACCGTCTGCCAGGCGGGGTAGTCATTGGGCAGCATTCGCCAGCTTATCCCGCCGCGAAGCACATAGAGGATGGCGTTGACGGCCTGCCTCATGTCGACTGAAGGACGGCCCGGCCCGCCTGGCCTCTTTTTAGGATTGGGTAGCAAATTGCTCAGGTGCTTCCATGATTTGCCGCTCAGCTCGCTGGGGTATTTCCTTTTTGATTTATCTTTGCTTGGCATCCGATTCTGGGCGAGCTAGGTGGTGAGATACCTTCTCAACTTTTTTCGGATGCTTTTTGTCCCTATACTATTTTAAAACGGCTTCTAAGGGATTCTGATTCTCTGGGCGCATCTTTTCAATCGGTTTTATGCTGACACCGGCATGTCGTAAAATCCTATAAAGGGTTCGGCGACTGCCGATCTGGAAATAGCTCATAATCTGCGTTGTCGACTGCTCTCCAGACACGTAAAGGTTTTTCACGGCTGGGGCTATCTTTTGGTATTTCGGGCTTAACCCCCCGGGTCGGCCGCCGTTCCGGCCCCTGGCTCGTGCCGACTGCAGGCCGGCTTTGGTGCGCTGCACGATTACGTTACGCTCATGTTCAGCCAGAGCGCAGAAGATCTGAAAGACGAGCAGGCCGCCCGGTGACGTAGTGTCAATCGGATCATTGAGCGAGACCAGGTGAATTCCCTTCTTACCCAGGTCTTCGACAAGTTCGATCAGTCCGCGGGTCGAACGTCCGAGCCGATCCAGTTTCCAGATGACTATCGTATCCCCTTTCCGCAGATAGCCCATCATTCTCTCGAATTCGGGTTTGTGCGCTTTAACACCCGATACCTTGTCCGTGAACACCCGCTCACACTTCGCACTCTCCAGGGCATCCGTCTGGGAGTCCAGGGTTTGCTCCTGCGTACTGACCCGTGCATATCCTACGCGCATCTTTTTTCTTTGTTTTTGTACCATTTATTCATGTGTTGGCAAGATACGTTACATTCATAAAGTAGATAAGTTTTTGGTATAAC
>NZ_JBGSXF010000572.1:0-1920 GCF_041751555.1 Persicitalea sp.
ATCAACCTTGCCAAAAAGGGAATAAATGTCGTACTCACCTACAAAACCAATAAGCAAGCAGCCGATGCAGTAGTAGCCGAAATTGAAAACAGCGGATAGAGAGGCCTGGCACTGCAACTGGCTGTTTCTGACCATGGCAATTATCCTGACTTTTTTAGTAATGCACTGCGCCCACGACTACAAGAGACGTTCAGTGCTTCTAAATTTGATTTTTTGATCAACAACGCAGGTACAGGGCTATCAACCCCTTTTGCTGAAACTACGGTTTCCCAGCTTGACGAAATGTACTCGATTCACTTCAAAGCGGGTTATTTTTTCGCGCAACATGCGTTGGAATACCTGAACGACGGCGGTGGTATTGTGAATATTTCTTCGGGATTGACCCGCATTATCTTTCCCGGCTCTTCTGCATACGCCTCCATGAAAGGCGCCCTGGAAATCCTTACAAAATATCTGGCAAAGGAGCTGGGTAATCGCAAAATCCGGGTAAATATCGTCGCTCCCGGTGCCATTGAGACTGACTTTAATGGAGGAACTGTCAGGGATAACCAAGGGATCAATGATCATATTGCTTCCCTCACTGCTTTGGGCAGGGTAGGGTTACCAACAGACATCGGGCCCGTAGTCGCTTTTCTTTGTACGGAAGAAGCGTATTGGATCAACGGCCAGCGTATTGAAGTGTCAGGTGGGCAAGCATTATAAATCTATAAATCAAAATTTTTAACTTCTAAACCATTTCGGATATGAATAATGAACAAAAAGACGTTTCTCGTCGCAACTTTTTAGCTAAAACAACTATGGCGGCCGGTAGTTTGGGTGTCGCAAGTTTGCTGACAACGGAAGTATCAGGGGCTACAGATAATGAAAACAGAAGGCCCGATGCTGATAAAGTGGCTATTGTTACCGGATCATCAAGAGGTATCGGTGCGGCAATCGCCAGGCGTCTTGCTGCTCAGGGGTACAAAGTCACCGTCAATTGTGTGGTAAACCGGGATCTTGCAAAGAACGTGGTACGTGAAATAAAAGAAAAAGGCGGGGAAGCCATCTGGCTCCAGGCAGATGTAAGGGACCCGAAAGCGGTAAGTGAACTTTTTGATTTGACCGACAAGACCTTTGGGGGTGTAGATGTGGTTGTTAATAACGCCGGGGTCATGAAACTTTCTCCGTTTGCGAGTATGACGGATGAAGATTTTGACTACGTAATAAACACGAATGTGAAAGGCGGGTTTAATGTGTTAAGAGAAGCTGCCAGACGGGTACGGGATCAGGGCCGTATCATTAGCACTTCGTCCTCCATAACACTTTTGAAAACCGAAACATACGGGCCGTATGCTGCATCCAAAGCTGCCCTTCAGATTTACTCAAGCGCCCTGGCTAAGGAACTGGCCGGACGCCAGATTTCTGTTAACACGATTGCTCCCGGCGTTGTAAACACCACCTTGTTTACAGACGGAAAGACAGAAGAGCAAATTAAAACGTTTGCCCAGAAGACACCCCACGGGCGGATTGGAGAGCCGGAAGACATTGCCGAAGTAGTTTCTGCTTTATGTAGCTCGCCATGTTCATGGATAAATGGCGAAACCATCTTTGCCAATGGCGGACTGGTATAAAGATGTCTCTGTATCAATCACCGATCTATAAAAACAAAGATATGATAACGAACATGCTTAAATTTATTTTTATGCTTCAATTGCTTTCTTGCGACTCGTCCTCGGATAGCATACCGGAAGCTCAGGAACTTCCCATGGAAGGAAATATTACTGAACTGGCTACGGGACTAACAAGCCCGTGGGGCCTCACCTTTTTGCCGGATGGTTCTGCCTTGGTTTCGTCAAGAACAACTGCACAAATTCACAGGATTCCTGCAGAAGGCGGCACACCCCAGCTTGTAGGGACTGTTCCCGGGGTTTCGTTTAGTGC
>NZ_JBGSXF010000573.1:0-4306 GCF_041751555.1 Persicitalea sp.
GCCGCCCTCAACCACCGCGATGTCTGGATTCAGAAAGGGCGCTATCCTGACATCAACACGCCGGTTATCCTAGGTTCCGATGGCGCGGGGGTAGTTGTGGAAGTAGGGGAGGGTGTAAGCGAGTATTGGCTGGAAAAAGAAGTGATTATCAATCCATCTCAGGGCTGGGGTGATAACCCTGCCTACTACGGCGACGACTACTCGATCCTGGGCTTGCCAGAGAATGGGACTTTTGCCGAGTACGTGAAAGTAGATCGCCACTATCTGGTGCATAAGCCCAAGCATCTCTCTTTTGTAGAAGCAGCTTGTCTCCCGTTAGCAGGCCTTACTGCCTGGCGCGCCTTAATGACGCGCGGCGGCTTCAAGCCGGACGACCGACCGTCGGACCGCCGGGTGCTGATAACCGGGGCGGGCGGAGGCGTGGCACTGTTCGTCACGCAATTTGCTGTAGCCTCTGGCGCGGAGGTGTGGGTTACGTCGGGCTCTGATTCTAAAATCAGAAAAGCCACCAACCTGGGCGTGAAAGGCGGCGTCAACTACAAGGGGCCGACCTGGCACCGCGAGCTGCTGACCTTGGCGGGTGCTCCCAGAACAGGTTACTTCGATACGATTATCGACGGAGCCGGTGGGCCGGGCTTCGCGCGGCTGGTGGACGTAGCCGCCTCCGGCGCTACTATCTGCTTCTACGGCGGCACGACAGGAAACATCACTGATTTGGTACCCGCCAAGATGTTCTTTAAACAACTCAACATCCACGGCACCACGATGGGTACCCGGCTGGAATTCGAGGAAATGATCCGTTTCGTGGAGGAAAAAGAAATCAAACCTATCGTGGACGAAGTCTTCGCCCTCGACGACGTAGAGGTGGCTCTCCGTCGCATGGATGACGGCGAGCAGTTCGGCAAGATTGTGCTGAAGATCGCGGACTGAGCCTCAGCGCGCCATTAAATCCTCTAACACCCTTTCCACTTGCGGCACAGGCATTTTCTCTACTAAGCGGTAGTGGCCCTTGCCTGCCGGGTTCCAGTCGCTGACGCCGTTGTCGCGGGCGATGAAGCGGCCTTCCTCCAGAGTGTAATATGGCTCGTGGCCTTTGATGGCTACCAGTACGGCAGTTTGGTCCCAGCTCATGCGACCATTTTCATCCTGCTTGCTCAGCGGTATGCTTAGCGCAAAAACGTCCTTGACGGGCGAGTTTTTGATCTTTTCGTTTCTTGTCAAAGGTAACCCGGTGTGGATGGCCATACCAATCTCGAAACCGCTGAAAATAATCGGCGTGGGCCAGCCGTCAAATACGATCTTGGACGAAACCGGGTCACGGTCCACGTTGAATTCCCGGCTCGACGGGAAACGTCCGGCCATGCTCACGAGTTTTTTAACTTTTTTCTTTATCAAGTCTTGTCCGCTGAGCGGAGAGTACTTATCGGGCTTCGAGATCAGCAGGTCGGCCATATTGGTGAGGAAACCCACCGTCACGAGTGTCACGCTACCGTCTGGCTGCGCGGCCAGAATGCGGCGGTAAAGCGCTAGAGCGTCTTCAGCCTGATCGTTGGACTTAATTTTGTGCGGGTACTTCGCCACCAGCAATGAGTCCCACTTTTGTCCGGCGATCATATTTACGCCGCGGCCTCGTACTACGCCAATCGGAATGTTAGGCCGTTTGAAGTAGGTATTTAGTACGCTTAGCACCCCGGCGATGTACTTAGATTGGTTGCTGGCTACCGTCGCCAGGATGTTCACCTGTCCGCTGTCGGCCAGCGTGTGCAGCACGGCCATTGCGCCGACGTCGTCGTAGTCGGGGCCAATGTCGGTGTCGAGGATGACGTTGGGGGTAGTTTGCGCTAACAGGAAGAAGGGGAGGAGGCAGGAAAGGAGCGATCCGCCGATGCGGAGAGGAGTCAAGAGTTTCATGGGGTAAGTTTTTCTATCAGAAAGAAGAGCAGATGGTCCTTATACTGAATGGCAAGCCACCAAAATCGCTTGTTTTGTTTCCAAAGGGGAACTGAGCTTTACCATTTTCCCCAGAAACTTTCACGTCAAGCATTGCAAATCAGCCGCGATTCCTTAATTTTGCAGTCCGATTTTTTTCAAAAAAACTGTATTTATCAGAACGAATAGCTCATTAGCCGTTCAAAATCAAAAAGTTAAATGCCTACTATTTCACAATTGGTCCGTAAAGGACGCGAGAAAATGACGTGGAAATCCAAGTCTCCGGCTTTGGATTCCTGCCCGCAGCGTCGGGGCGTGTGCACCCGCGTGTACACCACGACGCCCAAGAAGCCCAACTCGGCCCTCCGCAAGGTGGCCCGCGTACGCCTCAGCAACCAGAAAGAAGTAAACGCCTACATCCCCGGTGAGGGCCACAACCTGCAGGAGCACTCGATCGTGCTGATTCGCGGCGGACGGGTGAAAGACCTGCCCGGTGTGCGTTACCACATCATCCGCGGTGCGTTGGATACCTCCGGCGTAAATGGCCGCAAGCAGCGCCGCTCCAAGTACGGGGCCAAGCGTCCTAAGCCAGGTCAGGAGGCTGCTCCCGCCAAAAAGAAGAAATAAATCAATCGCAGGCTCGACTTTTTATTAGGCAAAAACACTTGATATAAAGGGGAAGTAATCCCAGGTACTTTGCTTGGGGTGAATGAGTTGCAAAACGAAACCTACTTTAATTTTTAGAAGAAATGAGAAAAGCAAAACCAAAGAAGCGGTACATTCTGCCCGATCCGAAGTTCCGCGAGGTGATGGTGACCAAGTTCGTCAACAACCTGATGTATGACGGTAAGAAAAGTACCGCCTTCACGATTTTCTACGATGCAATCGAATTGGTGGAGAAGAAAACCGGCGATAACGGTTTGGACTTATTCCGTAAAGCCCTGAACAACGTAACGCCAGGTGTGGAAGTGAAAAGCCGCCGTGTGGGTGGTGCTACCTTCCAGGTACCTACCGAAGTACGTCCAGAGCGCAAGCAGTCGCTGGGCATGAAGTGGCTTATCAGTTTCGCCCGCAAGCGCGGTGAGAAAACCATGATGGATCGCCTGGCCGCCGAGATTATCGCGGCTTCCAAAGGCGAAGGGGCCGCCGTGAAGAAGAAGGATGATACGCACCGCATGGCCGAAGCCAACAAGGCGTTCTCCCACTTTCGTTTCTAGAATCTAGGTCTTTTTTGAAAAAATCGGGAGAGCCCGCTTCGTTAGGAGTGGGCTTTTTTTGGTAAAAAAAGAGCACAGATTGGTTTTAGTAAAATATTATTCTAATTTTGCGACTCGATTTTTGGGAGGGTAGGCATCAAATTCGCTAACCCGCCCGCTTTCAGCCGACTTACATTTAGCAACAGACTTATAAAATTCACCACCAGTATGGCACGTGATTTAAGATTGACCCGGAATATCGGGATTGCCGCCCACATTGACGCGGGCAAAACTACCACCACCGAGCGTATCCTTTACTACGCGGGTGTCAGCCACAAAATTGGCGAGGTACACGACGGTGCCGCTACCATGGACTGGATGGAGCAGGAGCAGGAGCGGGGCATCACGATTACCTCCGCCGCTACCACGGTGGACTGGATGTACCGCGACGAGAAGTATCATATTAATATTATTGATACCCCCGGCCACGTGGACTTCACGGTAGAGGTGAACCGTTCCCTCCGCGTTTTGGACGGACTTGTTTTCCTTTTCAGTGCCGTGGATGGCGTGGAGCCGCAGTCGGAAACGAACTGGCGTCTGGCTAATAATTACAACGTAGCCCGCATTGGCTTCGTCAATAAGATGGATCGGTCTGGAGCTGACTTCCTGATGGTCTGCGAGCAGGTGAAAGAGATGCTGGGCAGCTACGCGGTGCCTTTGCAGTTGCCGATTGGTGCCGAAGACAACTTTCGGGGTGTGGTCGATTTGATCAATTTCCGGGGCATTGAGTGGAATGAAGACGACTTGGGTATGACCTTTACCGAGGTTCCCATTCCTGAGGATATGGTCGAGGAAGCCAAGGAATGGCGAGAGAAACTGCTTGAGGCCGTCGCCGAATTTGACGATACGCTGATGGAGAAATATTTTGAGGATCCCGCTTCCATTTCGGAAGACGAGATCCTGGACGCCCTGCGCGCCGCGACGATCAGCATGAAGATCGTGCCGATGGTGTGTGGTTCTTCTTTCAAGAACAAAGGCGTTCAGACAATGCTCGACTATGTGATGGCGATTCTGCCTTCACCCCTGGATCGCGGCACCATCACGGGTACGGATCCCAACACGGAGGAGAAAATCACGCGCGCCCCCAAAGGCGACGATCCCTTCTGTGCCCTGGCGTTCAA
>NZ_JBGSXF010000574.1:0-11440 GCF_041751555.1 Persicitalea sp.
AATACGTTGAAGGAGGCGCTCAAACGCCAAGGCGAAAAGGTAAATATTACCCTGGTTTACTTCGCCGAGATGCCTGATTCGATTACTGAGTTGCTTTTTTTCTCGAAAGAGGGCTACCTCTCCTCATTCCAGGAGGAAAGATTTCGAGAAGCGTGCCAGGTTCTGCTCAACAGATACGCCTCAAAAATCAACTCCTTCCGAATCGAGTTATTCAGCGGCTTCTGGCAGCGGGCCTTTACAAGTTTTCTGGAAGTCAACGACGTGGATGAGCTTTTCATCCCCGAAAACTATTCCATGAAACTGAATAAACCCAGAAGCTTTGACCCACTTCCGTTTTTTAGAAAATGCAAGTTGCCCCTGACGGCTGTTTCTTGGGATTCAAACGCCAATGTGCCCGAAAAAGACCTGGTTGCCGAACTCTTTTTACAAACTTCCCATGCATAGTGTCCGAAAAAAAATCCATCCGGGCTTCGCTTATGGCGGCTTCCTGGCAGGGTGTCTCTGCCTGTTTCTGGTGCTCATGACCAATGCTTCCAGTCCTGATCGTCTGATTCTGGGCACATGGAAAGAGGTGACCTGGGAATACGAAAAGGTAGATAACTATCAGGATGAGGTTGCTCTCCAGAGGCGAGTAATTGACTATGGTATGCGTCAGCTTATCGCAAAGGACTTAATAATCCACGAGGCCGAGCAATGGAGATTCTTGCCGAATGGCACCTTACAACTCTTGACTCGACCAGGTTCCGAACGCGCTGTGCAGTGGTCTCTGAAAGGCCGCGGACATATCCTTACGATGCAATATGACCAGCTGTTGGAAGAGAGCTACACCATTGCGAAACTTACTGAAAACGAACTGGTGCTGTACTTCCATACCGACATCGAGGTGCGGGGCATCGCCAAAATTACGTTCAGAAAAATCAGATAAATCATGCTTAGAAAATATAGTAACAGCCGAAGTCTCGCGGATAATATCCAACTGGGAGTGCTTACTGCCTTTTCAGCCGGAATGGTCAACGTCGCTACATTGATCATCTTTTTTGCTTTCGCCTCTAACGTGACGGGGCATTACGCCATTTTGGCGGAAGAGATTTCCAAAGGGAATTGGTACCAGGTAGCCGTAGTGATGGCCTGGATATTGCTCTTTCTCATAGGTAGCTTTGTCTCCAACTTCATCATCATCAATCTCAATCGAAAAAATGCCTATGTAGCTCATGCCCTGCCTCTACTGCTGGAAATAGCCTGCCTGCTTACCGTGGGGGTGTATGGGCAGTATTACTACCAGGGCACCCTCACCGAAACGGAAATTTTGGTAGCTTTCATGCTGTTTGCAATGGGGCTTCAAAATGGCCTTACCGCCAGCATCTCTAACTTTTCGGTCAAGACGACGCACCTCACCGGACTTACCACTGACCTGGGGATTCTGTTCTCGATGTTTACCCAGAAAGAGTACCGTAACAACGCTGTTCTCGTAGGGAAGGCCAAACTCCTGACGGCAATTGCCATATCGTACCTAACGGGAGGTGTCATGGCTGGGGTGCTATACAAGCAACTGGAATTCAAGGTCTTTTACATCGTGTCCCTGGTGATAGTAGTCGTCATTTTGTATGATTATTCAAAACTGCGGTTCTTAAAACTTTTTAACCGACGGAGCCGCTATACATCTGAATATAAAAGGCAGCCTCTGGCACCACCAGAAAACGAACAGGCCATAAAAGAGGTAGAAGAGCTTGTTTGATAGGATTGCGTTATTTCGCCCCTAATTTCTTGGCCCACCCTATATAGAGTGCCAGCATTTCCTGCAATTTTCCGGGCGTTATCCTTCCATACAGTATGGGATAGTCTTCAAAAAAAGAAGCTTAGGCATATTATTAGTAAAACGCTCAGCAGAAAAATCTTTTTTGTACCCAATACCCAAACTTTTTTATGAAAAAGACAGACTACGAGTACTGGCTAGATGAGTCTATCATAGCCATCCAGGATTTACATGGCGAGGAATCGGTTACTGCCAACGCTGCCGAGGTTCTTTTAGAAATACAGCAGGAAATGGGGAGTCTGAAAGGATACTTAGTCGTCTGGAAGAGCCGGGACGGCATCTGGGACGGGCTTTTTTACCGAAACAAACTTGTCGGCACGTATAATTTGGGCTACATGACATTTGAGGCAGCTAAAGAAATGCTACAAAGACTCAGCCCTTACTTTTCCCAAGAGTACGTTTTTAATAGTGACCGATTAGAAGACTGTAGGAACGTTAAGGGATTAGGTAAAATAATGACTTACTAGCCTTATTTATGAGCAAAACGCGCTGAGATACAGCGCGTTTTTTTTATTTCCCTTACTGCGATGAATTATGAAAAATGTAAGGTATGAATATTGGGTCGATGGCCCGGTAATAGGGATTCACGACCTACACGGGGAAGAATCAGTCACAGTTCATGCTGCGGGGGTACTTCTTGAAATAGAGAATGAGATCGGCAGCATAGAAGGAAAGTTTGTCGTTTGGAGAGACGGCGATCACATATGGGACGGGCTTTTTTTTCAAGATCGCCACGTTAATATTTATCCCCTTGGCTGCATGACATTTGAGGCTGCTAAGGAAAAGCTGCAAAACCTTTCAGGCCGAGACCGCGAAGAATACACCTTCGATGGCGATTCACTGACAAGAGCGGAATGCAGCAAGAACAAGTAAAATCCAACCGCACAAAAAACGGAGCGATATCAAAAAAACAGGATGGTAGTTGACTACAATAAAGACGGCACAAAGACTGTAAATGCGGAGGTATTTAAGGATGCAAGCATATTGAATTGAGCTAAGCAGAAGAGCATTGGCCGAAGCTGCCGGAAGCTCTGCAGAGATGCGTTATTTCGCCCCTACTTTCTTGGCCCAGCCTTCGTAAAGTACCAGCATCTCCTTCATTTTTCCGGGCATCGTTTGGGCCAGGTCATTCGTCTCGGATCGATCTTTGGCGACGTTGTATAGTTCCCAATCATTATCATCGATCTTCGAAGACACCAGCTTCCAGTCACCCTGCCGCACAGCCCGGCAGCCGAAATGCTCCCAGGCGATGAAGTCGTGCGGCTTCCGCGATTTTCCTGCTAAAATCGGTACCAAACTCTTGCCTTCCATCGGCTTCATAGTGCGGCCGTCGAAGGTAGTTGGATGCGTGGCCCCAGCCACTTCCAGGCAAGTCGGCATCAGGTCCATGATGTGGCCGACCTGGTCAGTCTGGAAAGCTTTCTTGACCAGTTTGGGATAATGCACGATCAGCGGCGTGGAGATGCCGCCCTCGTGGGTGTACTGCTTGTAAAGCCGGAAAGGTGTATTGCCGAGATTGGCCCATTCCATACCATAAGCGTCGTACGACCACTTCTGGCCCGTCGGCGTCACGAGCGATCGTTCGTAGGCTTCTGCTTCGAGGTCGCGTTTGGCGCGGCCCGTCAGTACTTCGGCGCAGGCGCCATTGTCGGAGAGGAACATGATCAGCGTGTTGTCCAGTTGCCCGGTCGCTTTCAACTTGTCCACTATGCGCCCGATGCCCGCGTCCAGTCGGGTGATCATGCCCGCGTAGGCGGACATTTTAAGATCCCAGTCGTCTTTGTTTTTGGCTTCTTCCCAGGCCGGAATTCGGTCATCGCGGTCGGTAAGTACCGCGCTTTTGGGCAGAAGCCCCATTTTCTGCTGCCGGGCGTAGCGGTCTTTGCGTAGTTGATCCCAGCCTTTCATGTACTTGCCACGGTACTTTGCGGTTTCTTCATCGGGCGCATGGATGGGCCAGTGCGGGGCGGTGTAGGCCACATACATGAAGAACGGATCCTTCCGGGTACTTTGCGTAGCGTCGTCGATGTAGCGGACGGCGTAGTCGGAAATGGCGTCGGTCAGGTAAAAGTTTTCGGGAATCTCGTAAGGTTCGTTGTCTTCCAGCATCAGCCGCCCCGGCAGCAGGCGGTAGTAGCTGTTTGCGCCACTGATGAGACCAAAGTACTTGTCGAAGCCCCGCTGCAGCGGCCAGTCGGGGCGCTCTTCGCCCACGTGCCACTTGCCCGACATATAAGTACGGTAGCCCGCCGACTTCAGAACCTCGGCGACCGTCACCGTCTCGCGGCTTAGCCAGCCCTGGTAGGGCGTCTCGCGGCTGTGATCCACGTCTTTGGTCACCATCCCGCCCATGCCCGCCTGCTGCGGATACACGCCCGTGAGCAGCGACGCCCGGCTCGGACAGCAGCGGGCGGCGTTGTAGAACTGTGTGAACTTCACGCCTCCGGCCGCAAGGTTGTCCAGGTTGGGCGTGTTGATCTCGGAGCCATAGCAACCGATGTCACTATAACCCATGTCGTCCACCATGATGAGGATGATATTCGGTTTTGTGGTTTGGGCAAAAGCATTCAGGGCAAAGCAAAGTACCAGGACGCAACCCGTCAATTTTATTTTCATAAAAAATTATTGTTTTCTTGTCCGGTAAAAAGCCGTCGGAAGTGGGCTTTCTACTATCATGAATATCAATATCTCGGTAGGTAGTTTGAAGCGGCTGGTTGGCGGGATATTCGCTACAAGATGAAGGCAACAGATTCCCCAAAACAACCGGAATGAATGGTAGTTATGAATTGGTACTAAATTTTAACAAAGTACCTTTTATTCAATGAATCAATCAAAAAACAACTACGAGCATGAAAATTAAAAATTTGGCGGGCATGGTTCTGCTCTCTGCCCAAGTGGTACTTTTTGCCGCTTGCGCGGGTGAGCAGAAAAAGACACCTAACTCCGAAATGAACGACGTCACTAAAACCGGAACTGACGAAAGCGACGCTGCCCTCGGCGTAGGGGCTGGCAATCAGGACGAGGAAGGTGGCTACCCGGCTAATCAGGCCAACCTGCATCCCGACTCCACACGGCGAGACACCAACGACATCCGCCGACCACGGTAAACGCTGGGGGTACTTTGGGGCAATTTTTCTATTTTTGGGAAAATTATCACCAAAACTACCTCATCTCTGTGTCGCAAAAAGAAGATTTCGTCGCCGCCGTTCAAAAATCGTACACCACCGACCTGCCTACCATTCATCTTGGGTCGGGGATATTGAACGGCGAAATCGTTACCGACGCCCGCGTGACTATTCCGCTACGGATGATGACTCGCCATGGCCTCATTGCCGGGGCGACGGGTTCGGGCAAGACGCGGACGCTGCAGGTACTTGCCGAGCAGTTGTCCGATGCGGGCGTTCCCGTGTTCATGTCTGATATCAAGGGCGATATTTCCGGCCTGGCGCAGCCTGGCACCACCAATGCCCGGCTGGAAGAACGCGCGACGGCACTGGGCATTTCGTTCGATCCCAAGGCTTTTCCCATCGAGTTGTATTCGCTCAGCGGCAAGCTGGGGGCGCAGATGCGGGCGACGATCCTGGAATTCGGCCCCGCGCTCCTTTCCAAGATCCTCGGCCTGAACGACACGCAGGAAGGGGTACTTTCCATTCTGTTCAAATACGCCGACGATAAGAAATTGCCGATGGTGGATTTGAATGATCTAAAAAAAGTGCTCGCCTACCTCTCCGAAGGCGCGGGAGCCGACGAAATCAAGTCAGATTACGGGCGGATAACTACTTCCACGGCAGGGACGATTCTGCGAAAAATTGTGGCCCTCGAACAACAGGGCGTCGAGAGTATTTTTGGGGAAAAATCGTTCGACATCGACGACCTAATCGCCAAGGAAGACGGACGCGGCGTCATCAGTCTGCTGAATGTCTCCGACGTGCAGGATAAGCCCGCCCTGTTCTCGACTTTCATGCTCAGCCTGTTGGCCGAGCTTTACGCCACACTACCCGAGGCGGGCGACCTCGATAAACCCAAGCTGGTTTTCTTTCTGGACGAGGCGCACCTACTTTTCAAGGACGCGCCCAAGGCATTCATGGAGCAAATCGAGAAGGTCATCCGGCTGATTCGTTCCAAGGGCGTCGGAATTTTCTTCTGTACCCAAATGGCGCAGGACATTCCCGATAGCGTACTGTCGCAACTCGGCAATCGGGTGCAGCACGTACTGCGGGCTTTCACGCCCAAGGACGCCGAAGGCCTCAAACAAACCGTCAAGACTTATCCGCGTTCTGACTTCTACAAAATTGACGAAATCCTGACTACCCTCGGTATCGGCCAAGCCCTCGTTACGGTATTGAACGAAAAGGGCATCCCCACCGAAGTGGCGGCCACGCATCTTGTGCCGCCGCGCTCGGTGATGGGGCCACTCACCACGGCAGACTACGAGACCCACGTCCGAAGTTCCGACCTTTACAATAAATACAAAGACCCCATCGACCCCGAAAGCGCCTACGAAATCCTGACGCGCCGCATGGAGGAAACGGCTCGGGCCGAAGAAAAGCAGGAGGCCGAAAAAGTGGCGGTCAAAGCCGCACCACGCGCCAATGCAAGGCAAGAAAAAGGAATGTTTGAAGATGCTTTGTCATCGCCGCTGGCCAAGCAAGTCGGTCGCGAACTGGTACGCGGCGTTTTCGGGATGCTGTTCGGCAAGAGCGTTAGTACGCGTTCACGGACTCGGAAGAAGAGCGGCGGGTTGTTCGGGTTTTGAACTCAACTTTCCGAAAGTTTTAAAGCACGATGGCAAGTCATTCGGAAAGTTGAGTTTAGTACCTTTGTATTTCAAGAAAAAAACTACCTGAGTGAAAGCCACCAAAACCACCAAGCGAAAAAATACCGCCTACTCTGTCACAGACATCGCCACGATTCTAGATCTGCCCGAAGCGCAGGTGAAACAGTGGCTAAAAGAGTATAAAAAAGGTCAACTCGCTGATCAGCAGACGGAAGGTGAGGTGAGCCTGACCGCCGACTTCCACACGCTGATTGAGTTCTATACTTTCTATCAGTTGCGCTCGCAAGGCGTGTGGCCTTCCCGCATCAACAACGCGCGGGAAATCCTGGCCGGAATGCTGCACACGCAGTACCCTTTCGCCACGGCTAATATCCTGACTGACGGCAAGAACGTCTTCTATCACGCCGAAATCGGCGAACTCATCAAGGCCGACCAGACGCTGCAACTTATCATTCAGCAGGTAGTAGCACCCTTCTGCAAGCGTATCGAGTTTGGTGACGACTCGCTGGCCACGAAGCTCTACCCCCAGGGCCGCAACTCTGCCATCCAAATCGACCCCAACCGGCAGGCGGGCCGCCCTGTTGTGGGTGACACGGAAATACTGTCGCGCTCGGTCTTCGACCTTTTCCGGCAGGGGCATACCGTTCCTGATTTGGCGCAACACTTTTCCTTGTCGCCCAAACAAGTGGAGGACGCCATCGCTTTTCACCAGAAGCAGGTAGCTTGATCTAAATTACTGTTATGAATACTCTATCGGGTACGGAGCGAAAAAACATCCACTCCGGTTTGGAAGTCTCTATCGTCCTGAAACAGGATCAGCGCACGGGACACCTCACCGAAGGCGTCGTCAAAGACATTCTGACCAAATCCCCTTCCCACCCGCACGGGATCAAGGTGCGGCTCGAGAGTGGAGAAGTCGGGCGGGTGAAGGTAGTTCGTGCGTGATCAAGATGGTTTCTCTGCCTGGGTGACCATTTCCGAGATGAAACCAGAAACCTACGTGCACCTTACTGATACTCTTTCAATCAGTAGGTACTTCAACACCAAAGGATGCCGTCTGCTGGACGCAGGTCTTCCTTTCTGTAATAGCAACTTCAGGCTTCGCGCCACATTTCTTTTAGCCAGTTCAGGTCGCGGCGCATGGCGTCGAAAACTACCTTTTGCTCCACTTTCAGCGTTTTGTCGCCATGTTCAGCCCCGCCGAGCGGGTACTCGAAATGCATTGATGCGGGTACCTGAAGCTGGTAGTTTTTCAGTAGTCCAATGTAGGTCTTGAAATCCACCATGCCCTCGCCGAGCGGCGTGTTTTCAGCTTCCCACTTCCCATTTTTCTCTGTCCACTTGAAATCCTTGAAAACTATGGTCTTGATGTGCGGTTGCAGCAGTCGAAGACCGTTTTTCCAGGAAAGTCCGCCTTCGACCGTGGAGTGACGGATGTCGTACTGCGAACCCGTGTGCGCGGGGTCAGCGTCTTCCAGCAATTGGTAGATTTCCCAGGGTGAAGCACCCACGCGCAGTCCGGCGTGGTTTTGGTAGCAGCCAATCAGACCCAGTTTTTTGTTCAATTGCCCCAACTCCTTCATCGTTTCCCGGTGTATCGCCATCGACTCGGCCATCGTTTTGTTCTTGTCGAAATCGAAGTAGTCCATGCGGTAGTACTTCAATCCCTGCTTGGCGGCGGTCTGTAGTACTTTTGTGTCCAAAGCTCCGACACCCTCCACGCCCGTGCAGAAAAGCTGCGGCGGTAGTTTGTGCTTTTTGAGCGCAGCTATGGCTTTGGGCAAATCCTCCTCTACCCGCTCGGGCAACACGTGGCCTTTCGGCCTGACGGTCAGTTCCACGCCGTCGAAGCCCAGCTCAGCGGCCATTTCGGCCATTTGATCGTAATCCAGGAATTGTAAGTGCTTGGAGAAGATATGAATTTTGGGGAGTGGCATATCTTTGTTCTTCATGCCAAAAACGGGCAGGCCCGCTGATAAAAAGGGAAGCGCACCGGCGGCGAGAGCCGTTTTCTTGACAAAATCGCGGCGTGTTGGATTGTTTTTCATAAAGAGCTTTTGTGTTAACTACCCAAAAATTTTGATATTTCGGAAGGTTGGGAGTACTTGGGGCATCACGCAAACAGACGATAGAGCAGCCATGCAGACCCCTACGTTAGAATTTCGGGTAAAGGAAATAATTCAGGAAACGGCCGATACCAAAACATTCGTATTAGAGCCAGTTGACGACATTTCGTTGGCTTACCGCCCCGGCGACGCGTCGCCGGGCCAGTTTCTGACTTTCCTGCTACACCTGGAAAACCATGAAGTACGCCGTTCCTACTCCATGAGTTCGGCTCCCGGTATCGACGCCCTCCCGGCTATCACCATCAAGCGCGTCGCTAACGGCGAGGTGTCACGCTACTGGCACGACCGGGTAAAAGTGGACACGATACTGAATGCTCTGCCACCCGCCGGACGATTCACGCTCGACTCTCCCGAAAACGACGAACCGCGCGACCTCTTTCTCGTGGCGGCAGGCAGCGGCATCACGCCTTTGTTTTCTATTTTGAAACATGCGCTTACCTATGAACCCACCAGCCGCGTGACGCTGCTGTACGCCAGCCGCCGCGAACGGAGCATTATTTTCAACGACCAATTAGAAGAATGGCAGCAACGCTACCCCGACCGCCTGGAAATCATCCACATCCTCAGCCAGCCCAGCGACGATTGGACAGGCCGCCGGGGAAGAATAAATAACTATCGGTTAGAAAACATCGTCAGGAAGCGTCTGAACTTTGCCACCGAACGGGCGCGATTTTTTCTCTGCGGGCCGTTCGAGCTGATGCGCGTCGCCGAGATTACGCTGCTGTTCATGGGCTTTGCACCCGCGCAGATCCGAAAAGAAAATTTTGTGATCGATACCGTGCCGCCGCCGCCCAAAAAATCGGAGCCGCACACGATTAGGCTAAACTTCCACGGCGACGAACGAGAGTTGGAAGTACCTGCTTACACCAGCATTTTGCAAGCTGCGCTGAATAACAGCATTCCGATTCAGTACAGTTGTAAAGGCGGACGCTGCGGTACTTGCGCGGCTATCTGCCGGGCGGGCGAAATGCGCATGAGTCTCAACGACGTACTCACCGAGCGGGATTTGGCACAAGGTTGGGTGCTGACTTGTACGGGCTACGCGGAGAGTGAAGGGGTAGTTTTGGAGATAATTTGAACGTGAGGTTGGTTTGGCGTGGTCGCGTGCAGGCGGTCGCGTGACGCTAATTATTGGGCTGTATCCCCAAGGGAATCGCTCACAAGTCTTAATGCCCGGCCTTTACTGTCGGACGCTTGAAGATTTTTTGGCCCAAGGCTACAACTTGTGCTATTACGGCTCCCAACAGTACACCACCCAGCGCCAAAATGATCACTTTTACCAGCCACGCCACGGCGGGTATACCCCCCAGAGCATCCTCCAGTGCTTCTAACTGATGGTGCAAAAAGGGGATTCCATGTGCAATGATTTCAGCCCCGACCCACAGCATAGCCGCCGTACCTACGTAGCCCAATAGGATCAGAAACTTAGGCATCGACTTTACAATACCGCGCCCGATCTTCTGGATCGTCGGGTTGGCGCTCTCCTTAGCCAGGTGGACGCCAATGTCGTCTGCTTTCACGATCAGTGCCACAAAACCGTACACCGCAACGGTGATAAATATGGCTACGATAAACAACACTACGATTTGGTTGACCAACGAACTTTCGGCAACCGTGGCGTAGGCAATCGCCATAATCTCGGCCGAAAGAATAAAGTCGGTTCGCACGGCCCCGCCTACCCGCTCTTTTTCCAGTTCCTCCGGGGTAATGACCTCTATTTCGTCAATAGGCAAATCATCCGTTGTGTGGGTCGATTTTACAAAAATAGAATGAACTTTTTCGTAGCCCTCAAAGCACAGGTAAGCACCGCCCACCATGAGTACGTAAGGGATTGCCATCGGCGCAAAGTACCCGAGCAACAGAGCCGCCGGCCCTAAAAAGATCACTTTGTTAATGACTGACTTTTTCGCAATCTGATAGATAATCGACAGTTCGCGCTTCGGATCGAGGCCTACCACATACTTTGGCGTGACAGCCGTATCGTCGATCACAATGCCGGAAACCTTACCCGTTGTTTTAGCTACTTGCGTTGGAATATCATCGAGGCTCGCCGCACTGACTTTCACGAGTGCTGCTACATCATCTAAAAGGGCCAGAAGTCCGGTCGACATGAATGAGGGATTTGTTTTGAGGTGAAATGGAGGTTGTGCAGCCTCCAGGCACGAAATATTCGTGCCACGACCTCACGCTGCCAATTTTTGTACACCGAGATCGTTGAACACAACTAAATCCGATGTTCAGAGCGAAGAGCGAGTACCGTTTCAAATTACCTCAATTCCATACTTTCGAACCTCCCCCAAAAAATCTGCTTCATCAAATTCACTCTGGATAAATATCGGTTCGATGCGGTCGTCAATCTCTCGTCTCAGTTTCCATAGCAAGGGAGTATTGGAGAAATAGTCGCCCTCTTAGAAGCTGTTTAAGTTAAATTGCAAAAGCGGGAAGGCAGGCTATATTGATGAATTCGAATCAAAAAATACAGCCGCACCGGCGGCCCGGTCAGACCTCCCCGCCGCAAGTTGGCAAGTTATTGAAAAAATCATCCGAGTCCGCCGCCTCAGCAAATGGGACTTGAAGCAAATCGTCAATGCCGTCCTCTACGTGACGAAAAACGGCTGCGTCTGGCGTGACGTTCCGGGCGAGTTCCCGCCCTGGCAGACCGTGTACTGGAAGGCCAGCCCCGTACTACTACGCCAAGTGGGTGAAGGACGGCACTTGGAAAAA
>NZ_JBGSXF010000575.1:0-6773 GCF_041751555.1 Persicitalea sp.
CGCGCTTTCTGTTCGATGTAGTGGACGCGGTGAAGCAAGAAATTCCAGAAGGCAAGATTGGCGTGCGGATGAACCCTTCGCTGAACGGAATTTTCGGCATGACGATGGACGAAGAATCCATTCCAACCTTCGATTACATCGTCAACAAGCTGAACGAATACGACTTGGCATACCTGCATTTGTCGGAACCGTTCAACGATGTGTCAGATATTCCTTACGCCGAAACAGAAATTGCTAAGCGTTACCGCCCCATGTATAAGGGTACTTTGATGATCAACGCGGGCTTTGATCAGGAAAAAGGCAATGCCGTTATCAAGCGGGGGGATGCCGACTTGGTTTCTTTCGGGAAGCCGTATATTTCAAATCCTGATTTGGTGGAGCGCTTCGCCCAAGACATTCCACTGGCGGAATGGGACGACAGTACCTTTTACACGCCCGGTAAAAAGGGTTATCTCGACTACCCTGTAAAAGCGCGGGAAACCGAAGTAGTTTAAAAAAAGCCGGAGGGTGGAAAAGATGGCTTGCGCCAGCCCCTTTCCACCCTCCGGCTTTTTTCCTATGAAAAATTACAACTTCGGCTCCCAGCCGGGCTGGTACTCGCGGTCCCAGTACTTCATGGCCTTTTTGTCCATGATCTTGCCATTTTTGGGATCGACGTCCAGAGGCTTGCCGCCCATACGATAAGCTATGTTAGCTAAATGGCAGAGATGTACGCTCATAGCACCCTCGACGATAGTCGAATTTTGCTTGGCGGTGCCGCGCACGGCGTCGAAGAAATTGACGACGTGCAGCGTACTCATGTCGCCACCACCACCCAGGGCCGTGCCGGCTTCGCTGCCTTTCGACTCGCTGCTCTTGATCATCTTGCCGCTGCGGTCATATAGTTTGTAGCCGCCGCGATCCACATAGACATTGCCTTCGGTTCCGAAGATCAAAGTACCTCGGTCGCTCCCGAAGGTGTTGTAGCCGTTGCGGCTTTGGCCCTGCCATTGGATGATTTTGTCGCCCGGAAAGCGGAACGTAGCTTCCATCGTGTCGTACATCTCCCAGCCATCGTTAGGGAAGTACCGCTTACCGGCTTCGATTTCCACGCGCTCGGGATAGTCGCCCTGCAACGCCCAGCGGGCTATGTCCAGTTCGTGCGTACCGTTGTTGCCCGACTCGGCGGTGCCGTAATTCCAGCCGTACCAGTGCCAGTTATAATCCCAGGTTTCACTGGTGTAGTCGCGGTGCGGGGCCGGGCCCTGCCACAGTTCCCAGTCGAGTCCTTCGGGAACGGGGGCTTTCTCCTGCTTGGGTACTTCGCCGCGGGCGCTGGCGTAAAAGGCGATGGCCTTGTAAGGCTTGCCGATGGTACCGTTGTGAATTTCCTTGATAATTTCCCGCGATTCGGGGGCCGAGCGCTGCTGGTTGCCCATCTGAATCACCTTGTTGTACTTTTTCTGGAATTCCACCAGCAATTCTCCCTCGCGGGGGTTGTGGCTGCACGGCTTCTCGACGTACACGTGTGTGCCCGCCTTCACAGCCATCCAGGTACCGGGTGCGTGCCAGTGGTCGGGCGTAGCGTTGATAAGAACATCGATCTTAGGATCTTCAATAACCTTACGAATATCGTTTTCCAGCTTAGGTGAGTAGTCGATATGCTTGGAAAACTTCTTCGCCGCCGACTCGCGCTGACTTTTCATTACATCGCACAAATACACCAACTCCACGTTGCTGCTTTTGAGCCCAATAGGCTGATAGTAAGCACCTAGCCGCCGTCCTAACCCGGCAATACCGACTTGTAGGCGATCATTGGCTCCCATAATCTTGGCATAGCTACGCGCTGACATGCCGCGCGTGGCTCCCGCCAGCGTAATACCCGCCGTGCCGAGCGCTACTTTTTTTATGAAATCTCTTCTTTTTTCCATTTTGGTTTATTTTTAAGTTTTAAAGCCACAAAGTTGAGGTGCCGAACTGCTCAAAGTACTTAACACAAAGGTGGTAAGGTACTGATAGAGTCGATTTTCTCACTGTCAACTGTCAACTGTCAACTGTCAACTGTCAACCTATCCCCTCGTCGCATCCAGCACTCCCCGAAAGTACCCGACCGACTCGGCGATGCCCGCCAGCGGATCAGACATGTCCTTTTCGTATTCCAGGGCGCAGACGCCGCTGTATTTGACCTTACGGAGTGTTTTAACCAGTTTTGGGATGTCAATTACGCCTCGACCGAGTTCGTTGGTTTTACCGTCACCAGTGGCAGACGTGACGTTCTTTAGGTGCATATCGAAAATGCGCTTGTGGTACTTGGCGAAGTCGGCGATGGGATCATTGCCATAGCGCATATCGTGGCCAATGTCGAAACACATGCCCACGCGTGGGTCAAGGTCTTTGATGTGGCCGTTAACGGTCACAGCGTTGGGATAGACCTTGTCGCCCGGCCCGTGGTTGTGGATAGCGTAGCGGATGTTGTATTCCTTCACTTTTTGTTCTACATAAGGCAAATCGGCCACTTCGGGAATGCCCACGATCAAGTCCACGCCCACGCGCTTGGCGTAGTCGAAGGCTTCGTCGATGGCCACCTTAGTTTTCATATAGATCGGCCCCACACCGTAACCCGTCACGCCTATTTCCTTCAATTTTGCGTGAAAAGCCGCGATTTCTTCGGGGCTGCTTTTCATTGGCAGGTGGAAATCTTTAATGCATAACCAGTGGATGTCCACCTTTTTAATCATATCCAAAGCCGGATCGAGCTTGAATTTGGCAAAAGTGTATCCCGCCAGTCCCAATCGGAATGTTTCTTCTTCGTCGTGTAATGGAGTACTAACTGCGTCAGCCTGAGTTAGCCCGGAAGCCAACATTGAAAAAGCCGCCGCTCCCGACGCCCCTCTAATGAATGTTCTACGTGAAGACATATTATTAAGTTGACAGTTGACAGTGGATAGTCATATCTGACTGATCCTAAATAGTTTAAAATTTATCTGACCCAGTACATTCTATGCTTTTCTAAAAACGAAAAAGTATTTCTTATATATAAGGACGAGAATGCAGAACATTACCCTTAGAACGAAACAAAGCTGGTAAAAAAGAGAAAAACTGGCGAAAGAGAAGAATGGTAATGCCAAAAGTGGAACTAAACGGATCGCTGATTATTTCTTACTGTCCACTGTCCACTGTCCACTGTCCACTGTCCACTGTCCACTAAGTCGCCAAGTACCGCAGCAGCATATCGAAGCGTTCCTGATCGATGCTTTCGACGGGATCGTTGGCGTGAGCTTCCTCGATGGCGTAATCGTAGCGCTCGAGCGTAGCAATGACAGGGTTGATATTTGTGCGGTTGAGCTTGAGTGTAAGGCGGGCGTCGCCGGGGTCACCGTAGGTGGGCGAGGAGGTGTAGTAACTGCTGATGATTTTTGTGCCGTTGGACTCGATCAGGCGGCTTATTTCCGAAAGCGAATAATCGCGCTCAGCGACTTTCAGCACTAATACTGCCCCAAGTTCTTGCACACCCAATGTATCGGCAAAGCGTTCCAGAAGATCATTGACCAGGATACTGCCCTTCAATTGCCCATCTTCATCCACAACTGGAATCACCTTTAAGCGGTACTGATTCGCAAGCCGCAGCAGTTCATAAACGTGCTGGTCTTCGTTGGCATACACGTCATGGTGTTGTCGGATGGTATCGGACAAAAGCACGGATTCATCGGGTAGGTCCAGGAGAAGATTCTCTGACACGATGCCCTTGTAAACCCCATCCTCAGCCACGACAAGTTGAGGCGTGTGGTACTCATCCATCCAGGCCAGCGCGGTACCCACCGAATCGGTGAGTTTTAGCGTGGGCAGCATGGGGTTGAGCAACGTGGCGGCGAGCATGGGTGTGGGTCGTGTTTTTAGTGAATAGGTGCGGGTTCTAGTAACGCGTTTTTAGCCAAAAATTGTTCGAGAATCACGTTGAATTTTCCGGGATGCTCCATCATAGGAGCGTGGCAGCATTTGTCTATGAAGTGCAACTCAGAGTTTTTGATCAACCGTTTGAACTCGTGACCGACGTAAGGTGGCGTGATCGTGTCGTTCAGTCCCCAGACCAGCAACGTCGGGACGTCGATGCGATACAATTCCTTAGCCAGATTGTGCCGCTGGGCCGATTTGGCGATGCCCACGATACTCATGCACTTGGCAATGCTCGAGGTCGTCTCAAACACCTCGTCGATCAACTCCTTAGTGGCTACTTTGGGGTCGTAAAATGTATAGGCTACGCGCTCGGCGATATAGGAGTAGCTACCGCGCTTCGGAAACGACCCACCCATTGAATTCTCGAACAACCCAGAACTACCCGTCAAGATGAGTCGCTGCACGTTTTCGGGATGTTTAAGAGTGTAGAGCAAACCAATGTGGCCGCCGAGGGAATTACCCAATAAGTTGAAACTACTCAACTCCTTAAAAACCAGAAACTTTTCCAGAAAATCGAGCAAAGCTTCCAGTCCAGCCTTACGGGGTGGGAGTTCATATATGGGCAATACTGGAATAATTACGCGATAACGACTGGAAAAACCGTCGATAACACCATCCCAATTACTCAAAGCGCCAAATAGGCCGTGCAACAGCAGTAAAGTTTCCCCTTGACCTTCATCGATGTACCGGAATTCGCCTTCCTCATGTACCTGGTATTTCATTTCTATAAATCAGCTTAAAATTTAGTTGAACCGATGGGGTATGGTCTTGTTATAGGGATGCACCGGAAGAAAGCATTCGCTATAATAAGCAAAAGGAGTGGAAGGATGAATAAAAATAGGTGTAATTTTCTAAAATTGCGCTTCGGTGTTGGCTCAAAGCTACGCCTTTTCTAAAAAAACAAGATCCGATTTTACAAAAAAATACATAGGGTGATCTTGTAAACATTATATATAAATCCAGCATTTACTCCAATAAACATGGAAACGTCCTATCCGATCATTATCATAGGTGGCGGTGTCGCGGGTCTGAGTTGTGCCCGATACCTTCAACAGGCTGGGCGGGAATGTCTGATCCTGGAAGCCGCTGAAGCCGTAGGCGGACGCGTCCGTACTGACCTGCACGAAGGCTTTCGACTCGACCGGGGCTTCCAAATTCTGCTCACTTCTTATCCTGAAGCCAAACGACTGCTCGATTACGACTCCCTCGACCTGCAGGCCTTCCGCTCGGGAGCCATTATCAGGCAGGAAAGCCGCACCGATGGTTTTACCGAAATGCCTAACCCTTTGAAAGAGCCACTCGGTGTATTTAAGGCCCTTTCTGCCCCGGTGGGTTCACTAGCTGATAAAATGCGGCTAGTGGAACTGATGCGCGACGTGAACGATGTGACACGGGCAGAGGATTTTTTCAAAGATGCAGACACCTCTACGCTCAATTATTTGCAGGATTACGGGTGGAGTGATGAGATGATAGCCAACTTCTTCCGGCCTTTCTTCGGCGGAGTATTTCTAGAAAACGAGTTGGCCACGTCGAGTAATTTCTTCCGCTTCGTATTCAAGCAGTTTTATAATGGTGATGCGGTCATTCCTGCAAAGGGTATGCAAGCCATTCCTGAGCAAATGGCTACCAAGCTTCCCACCGGAACCGTAAGGCTGAATGCGCCCGTGGCGAGGATTGAAGGGCAAACTGTTGTGCTGGCTAACGGCGAAACTCTTCGCGCCGACAAGCTCGTGATTGCAACCGACGCCGCCACCGCCGACCGTCTATTGGGAAAGGAAGTAGAACGAGAGTACAACGTGACGACTTGCACCTACTTTGCAGCGGAACGCTCGCCTTCGACTAAGAAAATGATAGTGTTGAACCCCCATCAGCTTTCAGCAGTGGATCACATGTGCGTACCCAGCGACGTCGCCTCCGACTACGCGCCCGGCGGACAAAGCCTGATTTCAGTTAGTACGATGGGTCTGGAATTGTCGGATGAGGCCAAACTGGCCGAAGATATCAAGATGGAACTTAGCGAGTGGTTCGGGGAAGATGTGCGGAGCTGGAAGCACTTGCGGAGCTACCATTTGCCGCAGGCGCTGATACGCTTCGAGGCGGGGAGTAGAGGGGAATTGCTGCAATTAACCCCGAATCTTTACCGCTGCGGTGACTACACGGCCTACCCGTCGCTGAACGCCGCTATGCAGACGGGGCGTGAGGTAGCAGAAATGATTACTTTATCAGCTCTCTGACTTCGGCCCAGCGGCGCGAGACGGCGATTTCGCTACCGCCGGTCAGGATGGCTTTGCGGTTTTCATCATTTAATTCCTGTAAAAATCACGTTTGGTGACGCCGCTTTTGTGAAGGCGCAGGAAAGTTTCTGGGAAAATACCTTAGTAAATACCGAGACTGCGGGAGGACAGTAATTGGGTGCCGTTGGTAAGGGAGAAGACCGTCTAATTGCGTTTTCCGTCCAGGCGCAAGATGTCCTGGACGGGAAAGGGCAAGTGGTGCTTGAAGTGGAGATGAGGGAGTGGTAATATGGTGTTCATCTCGGGAGGTGCCAGCGTTGTAAGGCTAGCACGCTGCAAAGTAGAGGCCTATTTCGCGTTTACCCAATACCGTAAATCCGGTATTTTTATGATTTGTGGGACGGTCTGAACCTTTCCCCGTACGCATCCGCCAACCGATTGCACTCCCGCTCAAACGCCTCCTTACCTCCCACAAAATCCACAAAAGACAACGTCCCGCCCGTGTAGGCTGGGAAACCCCAAGCCAGGATCGAACCCAGATCGGCGTCCAACTTGGTACGTATCACGCCTTCCTCGAAGCAGCGAACCGCTTCCAGCGCCTGACGG
>NZ_JBGSXF010000576.1:0-4396 GCF_041751555.1 Persicitalea sp.
AGGCCAAATACTGCCATCGCCACCGACACGGTAAACTGTACCGTTTCCGCCAAACCACCTTGGTAAAGCGCTGGATACGCCAATCCATGCACTGCCAAGTACCACTGCACGGCCCCGGCTCCCGCCAGCGCGAACAGCCCCACAAAAATCCCCGACAGTCCGCTCAGGGACTGAAAACGAGTGGAGCGGTCCATGATGCTCCTGATTTCGTGCAGGGTTTTAAGTTGGTCGTTTTGATCTTGCATAGCAGAGTACTCTGAAATGCAAAGTAAATGAATTTTTCAACAGGAAACTAAAAGAGGCGGCCATTTTTTTTATGGTCAGCCAGTAAGCCATATCGCACGACCATCTTTGCCGAGTCGGTTCCAAATTTGGCGCATAATTGTGCGCTCACGTGAGCCTGATTGCCTTACCCACTCACTGCATCGCCACCAGAATCTCTTTCAATACCGCCTGCGCGGCCCATTCGCGGTTGCCCGCCTGCTCGATAACCAGTGAACGCGGACCGTCCAGTACTTCGTCAGTCACCTTCACGTTGCGGCGCACGGGCAGACAGTGCATGAACTTGCCGTTGTCAGTGCGGGCCATTTTCTCCTCCGTCATCATCCAGGCCGGATCGTTCACTAATACCTGCCCGTAGTTGGTGTAGGACGACCAGTTTTTACCGTATACAAAGTCGGCGCCTTCCAGGGCTTTGTTTTGATCATAAACTACCTCGGCGCTACCCAGAAATTCAGGAGCTAAGTCGTAGCCCGGCGGGTGGGTGACAACTAGTTCGACGTCTATGCGATTCATCCATTCGCAAAAGGAATTGCCGACAGCTTGTGGCAACGCTTTGAAGTGTGGCAGCCAGGTCAACACTACCTTGGGGCGCGCTTTTACCTTGAATTCCTCGATCGTGATACAGTCGGCCAACGATTGCAGCGGGTGCCGCGTGGCCGATTCGAGGTTGACGATAGGAACGCCCGCGTATTTCCTGAATTGTTCGAAAACCAATTCGGAGTAATCCTTATCGCGGTCCTGTAACTTGGCAAATGACCGCACCCCGATGATGTCGCAGTACTGCCCGATGACCGCTGCTGCCTCCTTTACGTGTTCGGCTTTGGCTCCGTTCATGATGATGGGCTTGCCCGGCTCGCCTTCCTCCATTTCCAGGCCCCAACTGTCCTGACTGACATTTAGGATAATGACATTCATACCCAAATTTTGAGCCGCTTTCTGCGTACTCAGCCGTGTCCGCAGGCTGGAGTTAAAGAAAAGCAAACCGATAGTCTTGTTCTTACCCAATTCTTGATCGGAGAAGGGATTGCGCTTGGCTACGATGCCGCTGGTAACGAGTTGACTGAGGTCAGGGACGTCGGCGGGAGATATAAAGTGGTTCATTCTTGGCTTTTAAGGGTACTTTCGGGTTGAGGGTCAACGGTTAAAGGTCAAAGGAGGTCAGTCGATACGGCAATGACTTTTTTCTTTTGCTAATCTAACTGAGTGATTTCAGTTTCAAGTGCTTCTAAAAACGCATCGGCTTCTTTCCTTCCGAGCGCCAGCGACGGCAGTAGTCGAAGGGTATTCGCCCCAGCGACGCCCGTAAAGAGTTTGTGATCAAAGAGTAGTTTATTGCGTAAGTCTTTGATCGGAAAATCGTATTCGATGCCAATCATCAGGCCACGACCGCGCAGTTCCTTGTAGCCGCCGATGCGTCGGATGCCTTCCATAAGGTACTCACCCATCTTAGTAGCGTTTTCGATCAAGTTCTCGTCTTTCATAATATCCAGCACCGCCACGCCCGCCGCGCAGGCGAGGTGATTGCCGCCAAAGGTCGTTCCCAACAAGCCGTAACTCGCTTTGAACTTGGGAGAAATCATCACGCCACCGATTGGAAAACCGTTGCCCATACCTTTGGCCATCGTCATCAGGTCGGGATGGATGCCACTGAACTGGTGCGAAAAAAACTTACCCGTACGTCCGTAGCCGCATTGCACACTGTCCAAAATCAGCACCGCTCCGGTTTCGTCGCCCTTGCGGCGCAACGTTTGCAGGAATTCATCGGTGGCAACGTGGATGCCGCCCACGCCCTGAATTCCTTCCACGATCACAGCGCAAACTTCGGCGTCGATCCCGATTTCGGAGGCTTCCACATCGTTGTAGGGCAGAAAACTTACGTGTTGATTGTAGTTGACCGGCGCCACGATCGACGGATTGTCCGTCGCCGCCACCGCACCCGCTGTGCGTCCGTGAAAGCCCTTTTTGAAGGCAACAACCTTCGTTCGGCCCGTGTGAAAGGACGCCAGTTTTAAGGCATTTTCGTTCGCTTCCGCGCCGGAGTTGCACAGGAAAAGTTTGTAATCAGGGTAGCCGGACAGCACACCTAGTTTTTCCGCTAACTCTTCCTGCAAACCAATCCTAACCGAATTGGAATAAAAGCTGATGGCGTTCATCTGCCTGGTGAGCATTTCCACATAATAGGGATGGCAATGCCCCACGGAAATCACGGCGTGACCGCCGTAGAGGTCGGTATATTTGGTACCGTTTTGATCCCACAAATAGCTGCCTAGCGCCTTGACGGGTTCTATGTCGTATACGGGGTAAACGTCGAAAAGATTTGACATTTATTAAGTTGCGAGTTGAGATTAGATAGTGGACAGTAAAGATTAGGTGGATTCAAGTTGTTAAAAAGCCGGAGCTTTTAATTTTAGACCCGCAACTTCCGGCAGGCCAAAAATCAAATTCATATTCTGTACCGCCTGACCTGAGGCACCCTTAGTAAGATTATCGATGATGCTGGTAATCAATAGTTGCCCATCATGCTTTTCCAAATGAACGAAACACTTATTCGTATTGACGACTTGTTTCAGATCAATCGCCGAAATACTTACGTGCGTGAAGGGGTGTGTTTCGTAAAAACTGCGATATAGTTCGATAGCTTCTTCCAAAGTACCCTCGTAAGAAGTATAGACATTAGCCATGATACCGCGTGTAAAATCGCCGCGGTAAGGAATAAAGTTGATGGCTTTGTCAAAACCGCTCTGCAGCTTCGTCACACTCATTATTATTTCAGTCAAATGCTGGTGCGTGAAGGCTTTGTAAATCGAGGCATTATTGTTACGCCACGAAAAATGAGTTGTCGCACTTAACGATTGTCCAGCCCCCGTACTGCCCGTCACAGCACTCACATGGATCTCATTTTGTAGCAATCCGGCTTTTGCCAGTGGCAATAAAGCTAGTTCAATACTCGTGGCAAAACAACCAGGATTAGCGATTTTCGTCGCTCCCTTTATTCTCTCTTTTTGCAACTCGGGTAAGCCATATATAAAGTCAGCCGACTCGTCACGAAAATCTGTACTAAGGTCGATGATCTTGACAGATTCAGGTACTTTATTCGCTTCCAGAAACTTTCTTGATTCGCCGTGACCCGAGCAGAGGAAAATCACCTGCAAAGATTCGTCTTGTAGTAAAGTTGAAGTCTCATCTCCCGAAAAAATCAAATCGGTATCGCCCAACAAATCCGTGTGCGTGGCGTACACAGGCTTGCCGGACTGGCTTTTACTATGGGCGAAGGCGATGTGCGCGTTGGGGTGATTCAGGAGAATGCGTATTAATTCGCCTCCTGTGTAACCCGCCGCTCCAATGATTCCTATGCTTATTTCTTTTGTCATATAATTATTTCCAAAACGTTGTGACGAATTCTGATTTATCCATATCCGGGTCATTCGTCAGTATTGGTGTGTTTAAAAGTAGCGCGGTTCCGGCAATCAAGCGGTCATGGAGTTCAGGTATATCATCAATTTCAAAAGCTCTCAAAATGACATCGGCATCCATGAGACGAAGTTTGAAAGCATCTGGCGAACTACGAATAAAAGTCAACACATTATCAGGAGAGGTTTCTATGCGCCCCCTTTCGTATAAATATCCTACTTCAGCAAGACTCATGGCGGGAACCCATACTGTGTATTTGTCGGGTTCAGACAGCGCAGATCTGAAAACGTTTGCTACTTTCCGAGGCAGCTTTCTTTTCTCGAGCCATAATACTATCGCCATAGTATCGCTAACGTAAACAGAATATTCTGCCAAATCACTCATTCTCCAGTTTTGGATATAGTGTTTTGTAATTTAGAAATTCCTCTTCGAGATGGGCTGTTTGTTCGTTTGAAGACGAGCGCATCCCAATATTAGACTCCATCGCCCGCAAGGATTTCTTAGTAAGCAAAAATTCAGCAAAATCCAGAATTTCTTGAACTAAAGATGCAGGCATTCGCTCGACCATACGATTCAATTCGTTTTTCAATTCTAACTTTTCCATGATTTTCTTTTTGATTGCACATCAACTTTTTTCCCCACTCTCCAACTCCGTCACCTTCTGATAAATCATCGCCTGATTCGACGCTACTTTCGAGAAGCC
>NZ_JBGSXF010000577.1:0-8160 GCF_041751555.1 Persicitalea sp.
GAGTGTTACGGTGCTTATGTGCTAAACTTAAAGACCAGTCAGGTAGAGAAGTTTTTGGCCAAAACTACCCTGGTCGCCACGGGAGGCGTTGGGAATATTTACCAAAGTACCACCAACCCCACCATCGCCACGGGCGACGGCATCGCGATGGCCTACCGCTCTAAGGGGATTTGCGACAATATGGAGTTCATCCAGTTTCATCCCACCAGCCTTTTTCAGCCGGGCAAGAAGCCCTCTTTCCTGATTTCGGAGGCGGTACGGGGCTTTGGGGGAATTCTAAAACACGCCGACGGAAGTACTTTTATGGAGCAATACGACGATCGGCTCTCGCTTGCTCCGCGCGACATTGTGGCCCGCGCCATCGACTCCGAAATGAAAACCAACGGCGTCGAACACGTTTATCTCGATGTGCGGCATCTGGACTATGAGGAATTCCTGAAGCATTTTCCTAACATCAATCAATACTGTCTCAATATCGGTATCGATGTCCGCAAAGATATGATCCCGGTCGTACCCGCGCAGCATTATATGTGCGGTGGCATCAAAACCAACGAGTGGGGACAAACGAATATCAAACACCTTTATGCGGTAGGTGAATGCTCAGCCACGGGGCTACACGGGGCTAATCGACTGGCTTCCAACTCGCTGCTAGAAGCAGCAGTGTTCGGCCATCGCGCCTACCTCAGCACCATCGAGCATTACGAAAAAGCGGTGATTCCCGAAGGCATTCCCGAGTGGGACGACTCCGGCACGACGCACCCCGAGGAGCAGGTACTTGTTACGGAAATGACGCGCGAACTGAACAGCATCATGTCCAACTACGTGGGCATTGTACGCACTAATCGCCGAATGAAACGCGCCTACGACCGTCTGCAATTGCTACACGTAGAACACGAGCAACTCTACCGCGAGTCAAAGGTATCGGTGGCAATCTGTGAACTGCGCAACATGATTACGGTATCGTATCTTGTTATAAAGATGGCAATGGCTCGCCGCGAAAACGTGGGGTTGCATTACAACCTGGACAATATCAAGCCGGAGAAGCCCATAACGGTTTCGGAACCCGTGCTGCCGCTGGCGTAGAATCAGTACACCAGTACTTTGGTGTGCTTCTGCGCTCCGTCTTTGTCGAGGGAAAGGAAGTACATTCCCGGCGCAAGTGTGGCTGTCGGTACTAGCTCCGTGTAGCCGTCGTTTTTCTGATCGACGCGGAAGCTGATATTTTGTCCCATAATGGTCGTCAGCCGTAACGCGGTGGCATCGACGCCCGAGGCACGTACGCGAATCCGCTCACCGGATGTAGGGTTGGAAGCCACCCACAGCGTAGGTTGGCCGGGCCGCACGATCACGTCCCGTACTTTGGAGTATTCGTAAGTATCATCTTTATCCACCATTTTCAGCCGGTAATAGTTGTTACCGGGCGGGGGATTAAAGTCCGTGAAGGCGTATTGACGCTTTCCGTCCGACTCGCCCGCTGCCACCACGCGGCCCACGTCTCCGAACTCTTTCAGGTCACTGCTGCGCTGCACGATGAATTCCCGGCTGTTTTGTTCCCAGGCAGTTTCCCAATTAAGTTCGACTTGGTTGTCGATAGGTTGGGCATTGAAGTAAGTTAAATGAACTGGATTTATGCCTTCAATATCCTGAATCAAAAAATCCGTAAAACGAACAATACCTACCCCATCTCTAAACTGCAGGGAAAAGTCAGAGATTTTCACATCTGCGGCGCCCGACACGCGAGCTTCACTTTTGAGGAAGCGATCATTGTTGACCCAAAAATCAAAAGTCCTCGGGTTGAGAGTATCTATCTCTCGAGTAGGCGTTACGTAGTAGTGCTTCTGATCGGTATTATTCATGACCCACGTGACCAACACAGACCCAGAATAAGTGTTGCTATTCTTTGCTGGAGTACTTGTTCTTCGAAAATAATACTGATCGTTGCCACTAAAATCAATCTGTACTCTGCCAAAGAGTTGATTGTTGGCAGGAAGCGCATTACTAGTAGGCGAAATATCCTGGCCGAAGTTGAAGACGATAGCTTGCCCCCTTGACGCAGGGGCGGAACGGACATCGACCCTGAACTGGCAATAAACAGTAGAAGGCACAGGTGAGAAGTCTGTCGAGCGGACGATTCTTCCGCTACCGCCACCCGTAGCAAGCGAGCGCTCAAATTCGACGTAGCCTTGGCCGGGAACGAGCCGCATGACAGCCGGGCTGATAACATAGATACTATCGAACTGAGTGTTGTTGGGGTTCTTTGAAGAGTAAGGGCCAGGCGAAGTAAAATACTGCCGTAGATAGGTAGTTTGAGCGCTCGCTGATTCTGTAAATAGAATCAAAGAGCAGATTATTATTAATGCACTCCAGCATTTCCAGTAGATATTCTTCATCGCGCCCAAATTGTAAATTCTTAATTAGATGTACTCAATTTACAAATATAATTGATTGAACAATAGGCACAATCAGAAATTCGCTAAAAACTACACCGTGAACTACAGGCGAGTTCTCAAAAAACACCCCGCGCAATCTGCATGACGTTGTCCGACTTTCCCATTGTGTAGAAATGCAGTACCGGAACGCCATATTCAATAAGTTCCTTGCATTGACGGATGCCCCACTGGATTCCCACTTGCCGAACTTCGTCGTTAGTGGCACATTTTTCAGCCTCCTGCACAAGCTCCTGCGGCATGTCGAGATGAAAAATGCGCGGTAGTACGGTGAGTTGCTTTTTAGTTGCAAGCGGTTTCAGGCCAGGAATGATGGGTACCGTGATACCCGCCGCGCGGCAGCGCTCCACGAAGCTGAAGTACTTCTGGTTGTCGAAAAACATCTGCGTCACGATATACTCGGCCCCGGCTTCCACTTTCTTTTTCAAAAAAGCCAGATCTGTATCGTGGTTGGCGGCTTCGAAATGTTTCTCGGGATAACCCGCCACGCCGATGCAGAAATTAGTCGGCGTCGCCTCGGTTTCCTCGTGCAGCAGCACGCCGCAGTTCATGTCCTTCACCTGAGCGATAAGGTCGGAGGCGTAGGCGTGACCACCCGTTTTAGCCCGAAACACGCCCGCTGATTTCTCAGGATCGCCGCGCAATACCAGCACATTGTCGATGCCCAGGTAATGCAGGTCGAAGAGCATGTCTTCAGTTTCTTCCTGGGTAAAGCCACCACATATCACGTGCGGCACCGCATCTATTTTGAACCGCTCGATCAGTCGCGCGCAAATCCCCACTGTGCCGGGCCGTTTCCGTACTGGAATGCGCTTCACCATGCCATTGGGCTGCGGCTTGTCGATGACTTCCTCGCGGTGGTAGGTAACATCTACGAAGGGCGGCTTAAACTCCATCAGTGGTTCTATGGAGTCGAGGAGTTGATTTATATTTTGGCCTTTGAGCGGCGGGATAATTTCGATAGAGAAGAGCGCCCGGCCCTCGGCCCGCTGAATGTGTTCGGTAACTTTGGTCATTGTTTCAATAAAAATAGCCTGACTAACCCCACAAAATAAGGGATAATAAAGCTATTCTGGTAAAAGTATCGATACTTTTTTAAAATTACGTTTTTCTCTAAACTGACGCCAATATGTATATATTATCTATAATGCCTCAATAATATAGATAAATATACTACTCTTTGCCTAGTGTTGTAGTTAAAAAACAAGCTTTAAAATAGATGATTTGTCTTTGTACTTTCTGAGCGTACGTCCTCCTAATCGCAGTTGTTCTGTTTGGTTCGACGCAGCCGGCTCACGTCGAAACCCTTCTTGATTGCAATAGCAGACAATTTTTCAAAAGTACTTTGTGGCATTTCGCGCTTACGGCTCAAAATCCAGAGGTAGTCTCGCGAGGGCACGCCGATCATTGCATACGAATAGTCGTCAGCCAGGGCGATGATGTAATAATCGCCCTTCAAAGGCCAGAAAAACTGAACGGCCAATTCGGCGTTAGTGTCGTCATTGCGTACGAAGGCTTTGCCCGTGATGCCCTCCCATTTTTTCTTTTTGGCATTGTAACAACGGTTGTCTACGGCCACGGTACCATCGTCGTTGATCGTATACTCGGCGGTAGTACAGGTACAGTTTTTCTGAAAACGGGAAGGGAAGGAAGCGATTTCGAACCACTTACCTGCGTACTTCTTAATATCTACCCGCCGGACGGTTTCCAGCGGTTTACTGCTACGGCAAGCTGTAAGAAAATAGGCCGTCGCACCTACTAAAGAACCTATCGCCAGCAAGCGAACAAGGGTATTATTGTCCTTTTCTTTCATAAATGTGTCTTTCCGGGTTGATTAAGTCAGTCGCTGGTATTCTCTTCTTCGTCGGCAATGTCCTTATTTTTGACTGGTACATCGTTTGGCATTTCATTATAGCCGTCCATATCGTTCATGTTGTGCTCTTCAAACTCATCGGTCGCTTCTTGATCTAGCTTTTCACTGGATTTACGAGAGTCGTCTTTGTGCTTTTTCTCATTTTTAAGACCAGAAGGCACGGGCGTTCCTGACGCCACATGCTTTAATTCCTCGGGATTCTCTTTTTCGTTTACAGTTTCTTTTTTGGGATTTGTCTCCATGATTTCAATATTATTTGTTGAATCGACCTGGTAAGTTTTCTAAAGCTGGTGATACACGAATCTGCATTAGACAGCCAATTGAAAATAGCCTTGGTAAAGTAACAGAATGTACGATGTATTCATGCGGCGTTTTTCAGACTCTTGCATAGTACTGCTAAGTTAAGCAAGTTTACTGTGCCGATAAACCAGATGATCTCACAGCAACAACTTTTAGCTCCTAAGAGTTACCTTTGCCCCTTTCCCAACTAAACCATAAAAACTATGAACGCTCTTGTACACGCCCATTCGGGACTTCGCTATATAGTGTTGGCGCTGCTAATTGCCGCCATCGGCATCGCCATTCCTAAATGGCAAAACGACGAACACGGTGATAGTAAGATCTATACTTATGCTCTAATTTCGTGCCATATCCAGTTGCTGCTTGGTCTGATTCTATACTTCATTAGTCCCAAAGTGGATTTCAGTATGATGGGCGAGAAGTTATACCGTTTCTTCACAGTGGAGCATATCTCCATGATGTTCGTCGCCATCATTCTCATTACGATCGGCCGCGTTCGTTCGCGTAAGGTCGAAGGAGGCGTCAAGCACCGCACCATTCTGTTTTATTACGGTATGGGACTTGTGCTGATCATCGCTGCCATTCCGTGGCCGTTCCGAAGCCTGGGCGCGGGCTGGTTCTGATTGGCCGCTGTTGAGTATTTTCGACGGGTACTTACCTTTATCCCAAAAAGGTAAGTACCCGTTTTTTTATGAAAGTCAAAATCTTGTTCTTAGGTGCGGGGGCACTGTTAGGTGGCCTGTTGCTCTTTAATTTTGTTCAAAATCCTTCGCTTGCTACCTCCGAATGGCGCGAGTACCTGGGCGGCCCCGACCGGGCGCATTTTTCGCCCTTGAAACAAATCAATGTTGATAATGTCAAGGACATCAAGCTGGCCTGGGAGTATCATACCGGAGACACCACCGGGCAAATCCAGTGTAATCCTATCGTGGTCGATGGGGTACTTTACGCTACCACGGCCTCAGTGCAGGCTTTCGCCCTCGACGCCGCCACGGGTAAGCAACTTTGGCGCTTTGCCGATTCGCGCGACCCGCAATGGTACAACACTAGCCGGGGAGTGACCTACTGGGCCGATGGCGATGACCGCCGTATTATGTACACCGCTGGTCCCTGGCTCTATGCGCTGAACGCCCAAACGGGCAAAATGATCACCTCTTTCGGGGATAGCGGCCGCGTGAGTCTGCGGCTGGGGCTACCCGAAATCGCCCAGAATAAATTCATCTGCTCCAATACGCCCGGCACGATCTACAAAGACCTTATCGTGATGCCCGTGCGCCTGTCCGAAGGCCCGGACGCCGCGCCGGGTCACGTGCGGGCTTTTAACGTCCGCACCGGGAAACTGGCCTGGACGTTCCGCACTATTCCCCACCCCGGTGAGGCGGGCTACGAAACCTGGGGCAAGGAAAACTGGAAAAATACCGACGTGGGTGCGGCCAATAACTGGGCAGGAATGGCCATCGACCGCGAGCGCGGAATCCTGTACGTGCCGACGGGTTCGGCGGGCTACGATTTTTACGGTGGCAATCGCCCCGGCCAAAATCTCTACGCCAATTGTCTGCTGGCGCTGGACGCCGCCACGGGCAAGCGGAAATGGCATTTCCAGTTCGTTCATCACGATGTCTGGGACCGCGATTTGCCCTCGCCGCCCACGCTGGTGCAAGTCAATCGGGACGGCCCCGACGGTCGGCCCCGACGCATCGACGCCGTTGCCCAAATCACCAAATCAGGCTTCGTGTTCGTGTTCGACCGCGTAACGGGAAAATCGTTGTTTCCCATTCAGGAACGTGTCGTGCCGACCAACGGTCTGCCGGGTGAAGTACCCTGGGCCACGCAGCCCGTGCCGCTAAAACCCGCGCCTTTCTCCCGCCAAACTATCGGCGACAACGACATCAATCCTTATGCAAAGGACAAGGACGAATTGAAGGCACGGCTGGCAAAAATGCGCCACAAAGACCAGTTTGAACTACCCAGCCAGGATGGTACTTTGATATTCCCCGGCTTCGACGGCGGCGGCGAGTGGGGCGGCCCGGCCTACGACGCCGAAACGGGGCTGCTGTTCATCAATTCCAACGAGATGGCATGGGAAATGAAGATGCTTCCCACATCCAAAACCGAAGAGCTCGCCGGACTGACGCAAGGGCAAAAAATCTATAAAATAAATTGTGCGGGCTGCCACGGGGACGAACGCAAGGGCAATCCCGCCAGCGGCTACCCCTCACTGGTGGACGTCGGCGCGCGCCGCGACTATGCGTATGTAAGTACCATCGTGAAAAATGGCAAGGGCATGATGCCGGGTTTTTCGTACCTGAAAGACGAAGAGCGCAACGCGTTATTGGCGTTTTTGTTTAATAGAGAGAAACAAGAAGTGAGCGGTGGCAAAGTCGCCACCACGTTTCCACTACCCTTCAAAATGAAAGGCTACGACAAGTTCCAGTCCGAAGAGGGTTACCCGGCCATCAGTCCACCCTGGGGGCAACTCAGCGCCCTGAACCTCAACACGGGCGAGTACGAATGGAAAATCGTTCTCGGCGAATTCAAAGAACTCACCGCTCGCGGCATTCCGCCCACGGGTTGCGAAAACTACGGCGGCCCGGTCGTGACCGCCGGAGGAGTACTTTTCATCGCCGCCACCAAGGATGGCATGTTCCGCGCCTTCGACAAGCGCACGGGCAAGCTCCTCTTCCAAACCGAACTACCCGCTGCGGGCTTTGCCACGCCTTCGGTGTATGAAGCGGGCGGCAAGCAATACGTGGTCATCGCCTGCGGCGGTACGAAGCTGGGGACAAAGCCGGGGGATAGTTACGTAGCGTTTGCGTTGCCATGAGTAAATTCATCGCTAAGCGTTTTATTTGGAATAGATTGGTTTTGGAATACCCACTCGCCAGTAGTCCCATCTACCCAGATGCGAATTAGGCCAATTCGGAATTTTAGAGCAAGACAATGCCCTATATTTGTGGCTACTTTGCCGAATCGCTGCCTTGATTGGCTCATTTGAAAATCAATACCCTTGACCCACTTTATGAAGTATGTAAAAGCCCTGCTGAGCGTGACCTTCGCCATTTTCCTGGTGTACGCGCTCAGCCGTCCGTGGGGAGCCGTTCCTGCCCTCGGCCCCTTTATCAGTCCTTATACGGGCTTTTGGCAAAACGGCGAAGTACCTTTCTCGGAACACTTCCAGGATCGCGAACTCGAACTCGACAGTCTGCGCGAGGGAGTGACAATCCGATTCGACGACGTGGGTGTTCCGCACATATTTGCGCAAAATAACTACGACCTGTACTACGCCCAGGGCTACGTCACGGCCATAGATCGTCTGTGGCAGATGGACTTGCAGACCCGCGCTGCCGCTGGGCGGTTGTCGGAAGTACTGGGATCGCGCACCGTCGAGATGGACCGCCGCGCGCGTCGGATGGGCATGGGCTACGGAGCCGAGGTGAACCTGAAAACTACCATGAGCGATCCCATTTCACGAGAGGCGCTGCTGGGCTACACCGCCGGAATCAATGCCTACATCGACCAGCTATCGGCCAAAAACATTCC
>NZ_JBGSXF010000578.1:0-1546 GCF_041751555.1 Persicitalea sp.
CCCCGGATTCTGGCCATCGTGCTGAGCATCCTGCTCTTCATCGTTGTCATCGCCGTAATGGTTTGGCTGGTTACCATCCAGGTAGGCAGCTTTGCCGATGAACTCCCGCGCATCACCCAAAAAGCCGAAGTCCTGTTAGAACAGACGACCGCGATGGTCGAGCGTTACTTCAATGTGAGCCGCACCGAGCAAGTAAGTCGAGCAAAAGGGTACCTTATCAATGCTCTCGCCGATAGCCGCACCATGCTGCTCAATACGCTGGTAGCCACTACGGGTACCCTCGCTACCGCCACACTGGTACCATTGTACGTGTTTTTCTTCCTGCTATACCGTGATTTTTTCCGGCGGTTTGTGTACAAAGCTTTCAACAAAGTACCCCGGCACAAACTGGACACGGTCTTGAATAAAATCTACGACGTTATCCAAAGCTACCTGGCAGGGCTGGTGCTGGTCATCTTCATAGTAGGGATACTTAACACCATCGGACTACTTCTTCTGGGCATCGACTACGCCATTTTCTTCGGCTTTCTGGCCGCGTTTTTGATCTTGATTCCTTACATAGGCATCCTGATAGGGTCACTGTTTCCGGCTTTAATGAGCATTATTACCGAAGACTCCGCTTGGTACGCCGTGGGCGTGGTCGGTATTATGAGCTTCGTCCAGTTTTTAGAAGGGAATTTCATCACACCCAATATTGTAGGTTCAAAGGTGAGCATCAATCCGTTGGCGGCCATTGTCATGCTGCTGCTGGGCGGGCAACTTTGGGGACTACCCGGTCTGGTACTGGCTTTGCCACTCACGGCCATCCTGAAAGTGATCCTGGATGCCAATAAAAGCACGGAGCCGTTCGGATTTCTATTGGGTGAACCCAGCAAAGAAGTAGAAGAGGAAAAGGAAAAAGAACGAGATCAGGTGCGTAACGTCCGCGAAAACCGTCGCCGCCCCGGCAATCAGCCGCGGTCGAAACGCAAGCCCAGAACTCAACCCAAGGAAGAGGAGCAGGGGTTCGAGGTCATACCTGTCAAGGAGCCTTTGTCCATTGCCAAGGAAGCGCTTGAGGGCACCGACCTGGTAATAAAGACGGCTGAAACCAAACCAAGCTCCCCCAAGCGCCGCCGTCCGCAACGTAGGCGCAAGCCCCGCACTAACAACGAGGGAAGTTCAGAAACGCCTAAAAGTTCAGGGGATCAAGATTCCTGAAATGACCGTTCATGCGGATACGGCTCTTGGTCTGCTCCATTTCGGCCACGATCGGGATGACTTTCCGCAAATGCGCAATCAGGAATTGCTGCCGCGCGCTTTCGCGGCGTAGCGTGAGCAGTTCGTACTCATCTGTGAGCGACATCCCTACCTTGTGCGCCACCTGAAAGGAAAACGGCTTTTGTTCAACGTCGTATTCGACAGGGGTGGTCAGTAGGCTGTAGAGCGTGTCCAGTAATTCGGCCAGTTGCGGCAGTGGTCGAATCAGATCGGTTTCTTCGGGTAAGAAGGTAACTTCTCCTCCGGCGTATAGCTTGTCGGCCACCGGATTGTCAAACGTGTCTAT
>NZ_JBGSXF010000579.1:0-3991 GCF_041751555.1 Persicitalea sp.
TTTCATCCATTTTGTGCCAACGCAAATTCCTTGGCGAAATACGTCAATATAGCCTTCGCACCCGCGCGGCGAATGCTCATCAGGCTTTCAAGCATGGCACGTTCGCCCTCGATCCAGCCGTTTTGGGCGGCGGCTTTTATCATGGCATACTCGCCCGATACGTTATAGGCCGCAATGGGAATGTCAAAATTGTCGTGCAACATTTTGATGATGTCCAGATACGGTAAAGCGGGCTTCACCATCAGAAAATCCGCCCCTTCATCGAAGTCGAGCTGTGCCTCCACCAGTGCTTCCCGCGCATTGGCCGGACTCATTTGATAAGTTTTTTTATCGCCAAAGCGTGGGGCTGAGTCGAGCGCATCGCGGAAGGGACCATAAAATGCACTAGCATACTTAGCGGTATAGGACATAATACTGACATTCGTATGTCCTTCACCATCAAGGAAGTTACGTATATAGCCCACGCGTCCGTCCATCATGTCGCTGGGGCCGAGAATATCCGCGCCCGCCTTGGCTTGCGCCAAAGCCATTTTGCCCAAAATCTCCACCGAAACGTCGTTTACGATTTCACCGTTTTCCACGTAGCCATCGTGGCCGTCGCTGCTGTACGGATCCATCGCGATGTCAGTCATCAGCGTCAGGTCGGGAAATTTATCTTTGATTTCTTTGAGCGCGTTCAGGTACAGTGTATCCTCGCGGTAAGATTCGGTGGCGCGTTTGTCCTTTTTATCTTCAGAATAGTTAGGAAAAAGGCAGATAGCCTGAATCCCCAAATCCGCCACTTCCCGAATTTCTTCCAGCAAAGTATCCAGCGAAAACCGATAAATGCCGGGCATAGATTTCACTTCGCTCTTCACGCCCGTACCTTCCAGCACGAATAAAGGAAAAATCAGGCTCGACAGTGAAAGCGAAGTTTCCTGCGTCATTTCACGAATAGCGGCGGTACGGCGATTGCGTCGCGGACGTCGTGGGAGGTGTAGCATTGGGGGGGGGTAGTCAGTGACGTTTGGGTGGGAGTAAACGGTTAAAGGTTAAAATTCAGGCGTAGCGCATTGCAACAGTTGCAACAGCAGTTTTTACATTTAAGCAGTTTGGAGAGCTGCAATGGATTGGTTCAGATCTTCGATCAAATCTTCCGCATCTTCAATCCCCACACTCAGGCGAATCAAAGTATCTTTCAATCCGGCCTTCAGACGTTCCTCCTTCGGAATGCTGGCGTGGGTCATACTGGCGGGGTGGGTACAAAGCGACTCGACGCCGCCGAGTGATTCGCCAAGGGAGAACACTTCAAGGCTTTCCATGACTTTAATAGCCTCGTCGTAGTCATCACCTTTAAGCTCAAAGGAAACCATGCCGCCGTAGTCGCGCATTTGGCGGGTAGCAAGGTCGTGCGTAGCGTGGCTGGGTAAGCCGGGATAAAAGACCTTCCCTACCCTAGGATTTTCTTCCAGCCACTGAGCGATTTTTGCCGCGTTCTCACAATGTCGCTGCATTCGGATGTGTAGCGTTTTCAGGCCGCGTAGCACCAGGAAGCAATCCTGCGGTCCCGGCACCGCGCCGCTGGCGTTTTGGATAAAGGCCAGTTGTGCTGCCAGTTCGTCATCGTTCAAAACCAGAGCGCCCATGACGGTATCGGAATGTCCGCCCAAGTACTTGGTCACGGAGTGCATGACGACATCGGCCCCCATATCCAGTGGGTTTTGCAAATATGGCGTGGCAAAGGTGTTGTCCACCACAGTCATAATGCCTTTCTCACGAGCCAGCTTGACCACCGCTTCGATGTCGATGATTTTCAACAGCGGATTAGTCGGCGTTTCGATCCAGATCATTTTGGTGTTTTCCGTAACCGCCGCTTGGACATTGGCCGCGTCGGTCATGTCCACAAACTGAAATTTCAGGCCGAATGGTTCGAAAACCTTTCGCATAATCCGGTAGGTGCCGCCGTACAAATCGTTAGTGGAAATAATCTCGTCGCCAGGACGGAAAAGCTTCAAAACGGCGTCGGTCGCGGCCAGGCCGGAGGCATAGCAAATGCCGTGTTTACCGTTTTCCAGCGCAGCCAGGGCGTTTTGTAAGGCCGTGCGTGTTGGGTTATGAGTACGCGAGTACTCGTAGCCCTTATGCTTGCCAGGGCTTTCCTGTACGTAGGTAGAGGTTTGGTAAATGGGCGTCATAATCGCGCCCGTTGTAGGGTCGGGCTCGACGCCCGCGTGGATGGCTTTAGTAGCGAATTTCATTTTTTTAGTGGCAAAGTTCCAAAGGCACAAAGGCACAAAGGCACAAAGTTTTTAAGGTTGAGGGAGTAAGCAACGCTGAACTCCTGTTTTCTCATCAATAATTCAATAATTCAATAATTCAACATCAATTACACAATTCAACAATTACACAACTCCCCCTACCTTTGCCCCAAAACTACGACATCCCCCTTGGCGAACCCAATTTTCAAAAAATACCCGTTGCCGCTCGTGCTGAGTACCGTGCTGGCGGTGATGCCACTGCTGACTAGTTCGCTGCTGACCGCCTGGGCGGTGGGTTACGAAGAGTTTTGGTCAGCGCTGTCGCTGACTCAGTGGATTTTCATTACGCTGGCTTTGGCCGTTGCTTCCGCCTTCGCCCTGACGCCGCCCACTTTTCTGGCTTTGGTTTACGGCTATTTTCTGGGTTGGCTGGGTTTACCGTTACTCTTTCTGCTTAACCTTGCCGCGATCGGAATCGTTTTTTTTATGGGCAAAAAAATGATTCCACTTTCCTTTTTGCCCCAGATCCAGGCCGCCTACCCAGCGACTTCCAAACTGCTGCTGCGCTTTCATGAAAATCCGGTGCGGTTGATTTTCTTTACCAAACTCTCACCCGCTTTACCCTTCGCCATCACTAACCTGGTTTTTACCTTGGCCGGAGCTCGGCTGCCCCAGATGATGCTGGGCGGAGCGCTGGGGATGATTCCACGTACCATACTGGCCATGTGGATTGGTACTCAGGCCAAAGAGATCAAATACTTGCTGGAACATCCTAACGAAGGCATTGGCACCAAGCTACTCATTGTAGTCCTGGTTCTCGTTTCCACCGCTGGAGTACTTTGGTTTTTTAAGAGAAAGTAAGGGAGGCAGCGGTTTTCTCTACTAAACCGCCGTGTCCGCTTTCAAGTATCACAAAATGTCCGGCGGGTAACCGTCGAGAGAGCACTTTCATTTTGGCAGGCACAATCACGGGATCGTACTTTCCCACAAAAAGCCACACCTCCACCCCGTTTTCTTGCCATAGAGCGTACAGTTTGACAATATTGAAGGACAATGCCCGCAGGCTCACCCAAGAGCGGTAAATCCGCCGCCGCTGTTCAGGCGTTCCCATCGCGTAGCGCACAAAACTCACCATCCTCTCGGGTAGCAGACGGGCGCGGTGCGCCAGATCCGCAGCGGCGAACAGCGGCTGCGGATTATCGCTGAGCCGTCGATAAAGCCGCCGCGTAGGAGGAAAGCGGGTTGCCAGTCCGAATAATGGATGATCCACCACGCCATCGGGCGCGATGAGAATCAGCCGATTCAAGAGTTCGGGGAAGGCCTCCGCCGTAGCCAGGGCATAGCGTCCACCCAGGCTGAAGCCAACCACATCGAAGCGGGTGATTTTTTTTTCCTGAATAAAATTCTGAATCAACTTTTTCCAAAGTACCTTGGTCAACACGTCGGCGTCGGAGAATTCATCGGTACCATTCAAGCCCGAGCTCTGGCCATGATGAAACAGGTCAAAAGCGTAAATCGTGTAGTAGTCGCTCAGGTGCCAAGCAAAAGGTTCGTAACAACGCCGCCCCGTCTGCCCCACGCCGTGGAAAGCCAGCAGGACGTGCGGCCCGTGTCCGAGAATATCGTAGTGCAAATTCACCAACAGTAGCCCTTTGGGTGAAGGGTCAAACGGTTAAAAGGTCAAGGATTCGTAGAGTTCGCTTTTAATAAACAAAGCTGACATCACCTGAAAGTTTCAGAACGCCATTTAACAG
>NZ_JBGSXF010000580.1:0-17662 GCF_041751555.1 Persicitalea sp.
GGCGACTTCACCGCCACGAACGAGATTACGTTCGAGGTGGCACAGGGCGAAATTTTCGGCTTCCTCGGAGCCAACGGTGCGGGCAAAACTACCGCTATGCGGATGCTGTGCGGGTTGCTCACGCCGACTTCGGGCAAGGCCACAGTGGCGGGCTACGACGTTTACACCCAATCGGAGCAAATCAAGCAGCGAATCGGCTACATGAGTCAGCGTTTTTCGCTGTACGAAGACCTGACGGTGCGGGAGAACATCCGCTTTTATGGCGGAATTTACGGCCTGAGTCGCGCTGATTTGAAAACAAAATCTAACAGGATCATTCAGGAATTGGGCTTGGATAATGTGGCTGATACGCTGGTAGAATCATTGCCGCTGGGCTGGAAACAACGCCTGGCTTTCTCGGTGGCGCTCATTCATAATCCAAAGGTAGTTTTCCTGGACGAACCAACCGGCGGCGTGGACCCAATCACGCGGCGTCAATTTTGGGACAAGATTTACGAAGCCGCCCACTACGGTACCACTATTTTTGTCACGACGCATTACATGGACGAAGCCGAGTACTGCGATCGCGTCTCAATCATGGTGGATGGCCGCATCAAAGCCCTAGACACGCCCACTGAACTTAAAAGTACCTATGGCGTGGATTCCATGGATGGCGTTTTTCAAATTCTGGCCAGGGGGACGTCGGGGAAGTGAGTTCTTCGACTCCGCTCAGAATGACAAAGAGGCACAAGAACAAAGCGGAATGCTGTATTATGTGTAAAGTCCGACAGCTAAGGAGCTAAACAAATAAACATCAAATAAACGATTACACCATTACACAAATCAACAAATCAACAAATAATGAACCGTTTCCTCGCCTTCGTCAAGAAAGAATTCTACCACATCCTGCGGGATCGGCGGACGCTGTTGATTCTGTTTGGGATGCCGCTGGCGATGGTATTGCTGTTTGGCTTTGCTTTAACCAATGAAATCAAGAATGCCAAAATCGCCCTGCTGGATCTGGATCACGGTACGCACAGTCGGCAGATTACCGATCGCTTGCTGTCGTCGGGCTACTTTCAGTTGACCCAAAACTTGAACGCCTACCGCGATATAGATGGCACTTTCCGGCGGGGAAAGGTGAAATTAGTCGTGGTATTTCCACCTGGTTTTTCAAAGGATTTTGCCCGGAATGACCCTGCTCGGTCCGGCGTTCCGGCACAGGTGCAGCTTTTGGCTGATGCTTCGGAACAGAATACGGCAATCAGTCTGACCAACTACGCTACCAACATTATTCAGGGATACAAGGCTGAACAAAACCCGCCGGACGCCAAACCTCCTATGCAAATCGACGTGCAGTCGCGCATGGTGTTCAATCCTGAACTACGCGGCGCGTTCGTTTTCGTTCCAGGGGTAATGGCGATGGTACTTTTGCTGGTGTCGGCACTGATGACCTCAGTGACGATTGCCCGCGAGAAGGAAACAGGTACCATGGAAGTGTTGATGGTATCACCACTCTCGCAGTTGCAGATTTTGTTTGGTAAAGTGCTGCCTTACCTGCTGCTGTCATTCATCAACGGCTGCATCATCATCGCGCTGGGTGTTTTCCTGTTGGGCATTCCACTGAATGGTAGTCTAATATTGCTGCTGGCCGAGACACTGCTGTTTACGTTTCTGGCACTTTCACTGGGGCTGTTGATTTCCACTATCGCCGACACCCAGTTGGTCGCTATGTTCGCCTCGCTACTGGTACTTCTGATGCCGACGATTTTTCTCTCGGGCTTCATTTTCCCCATCGAAAGTATGCCGCGCTTCCTGCAGTATGTTTCCAACATCATTCCCGCCACCTACTTCATCGAAATCGTCAAAGGTATCATGATCAAGGGCATCGGGTTGGAACTACTTTGGAAACCCACATTAGTACTGCTCGGAATGTCTGCCTTCTTGATGGCAGTCAGTTTACGAAACTTAAAACCTAGGCTAAACCAATGATGAATGATGAGCGATGAATGGCTAACCGCGCCAACTCATCAGTCGTCATTCATCACTCCTCATTATGCAACGCATCTTATTCATGATCGAAAAAGAGTTCCGGCAGCTTCGGCGCAACACGGTTTTGTTGCGGATGATGCTGGCGGCTCCCGTTATTCAACTTATATTGTTGGCTTACGCGGCGAATTTCGAGGTTAAAAATCTCAAAATTGCCATCGTGGATCAAGACCATACGACCTACGCGCAACGGCTGGCGGGCAAGTTTCGCTTCATTGAAAACTTTCGTTTTCAAGGGTACTTGCCCAACGCCAAGTCGGCGTATCGGGAACTCCTGGCGAGCCGTGCCGACCTGGTGCTGGTGATTCCGCCGCACTTTGAGCGCGATTTGGGGAAAGAAAACCGGGCAGCGGTACAGCTATTGGTCAACGCTATCGACGGCACTAAGGGCGGCATTGCTTCGGGCTATGCCCAAACGATTATCCGGGATTTTAATACAACAATCCGCACCGAAAGTATCGGAGCAAGTTCGGGTAGTGCGGCGGGTCTCAACGTAACGAATCAGTACTGGTACAACCCGCGCCTGGAATACAAAACCTTCATGGTGCCGGGGATTTTGTTTGAACTGATGCTACTGATCGGTGGCATGATTGCGGCCCTTAACATCGTGCGCGAGAAAGAAATAGGTACCCAGGAACAACTGAACGTGACGCCCATCAAAAAATACGAATTCATCCTGGGTAAGCTCACGCCCTTTGTCATCATCGGACTCATCCAGTTCACGTTGGGACTGCTGGTGGGGAAATTTTTCTTCCAAATTCCCGTCGAAGGTAGTTTGCTGTTGATCTATGGTTTTGCTTTTTTATTCCTGTTACTGTGCGTTGGTTTAGGGTTGCTTATCTCAGCGGTTTCCGACACGCAGCAGCAAGCTATGTTCGCCGTGTTTTTCTGCCTGGTTATCTTCATTTTGCTAAGTGGCCTCTTCTCCTCGACCGAGGATATGCCGCAATGGGCGCAGTACCTCAACCTTTTCAACCCACTCAAATACATTATTGAGGTAGGTCGAAACGTGTTGCTGAAAGGAAGTACTTTGCGCGATATGCAGTCGCAGTTTTTTACCCTGCTGGGCATGGCCGTGGTACTTATTGGCTTAGCTTCGTGGCGGTATCGAAAGACGGTTTGAGATCGCGCCATATCTGATCAAATCCCAGTCTTTTCCCTTTCCGGTATCACAGTAATGCTCCTAATCTGAAAACCTTCTTGGCGTGACTTTCGATAACGTAAGTCTGGACGGCAAACAGCTTTCGAATAAAAAAGACCTTGATTTTAAGGTTTTAAAAAACGAGATTAAAGATTTGAAATTCTCCAAGTAACCTGCCCCTGGTATCCGCTTTCTACTTCAAACCATGCCACCGGAATTTTGCAGAATCATATACCCGACAATATTGTGACGAAGCATCTGGGGAAACTTACTTTGTTTATCGTCTTGGCGATGGGATGCTCTAATCTTCATGCCCAGATGAATATCCGCGTCAACGGCGTCGGGGTAGATATTTGGAATGTGGGTGATTCTGGCTACCGCCTGATGTACCCAATCGGCACCCGAACGGGCTGGGAAGACAGGTATTACAAACCTGGAGAGTACCATCTGTGGGACAATCGACCCTCAGAAATTGTCAATAAGGATTTTGCAACTACGCCGCTGGACACAGAGGACGGGCGGATTTGCACGATGACTAAACTGAAAGCGGACGCTGCTGGTACGATAACCATCGCCGTGCCGAAAGGCGACATGAGCGTGTCGGGATGGATAAAAACCAACACGTCCTTTGATTCTTCCGTTGATAAATATTACCTGTACACCTATAACTACACCAAGCCTAATACCTACCTGAACATCCCTTTCAATGATCCCCACAAACCAACCATCGTGTTTGGCGAACCGGGGCACATCAAATTCGACAATCCGCTGCCTGTTTCTGATTTGGCGGAGGGTGTCGTCCTGTACATGAACACCGACCCGTACAACAGAAGTGATTATACCGTCGATCCCGATCTGATCGTGCTGCCGAACGGGGACTATGTCGCGGGAAAAAACAAGGCTCGGTATATTTCCAAAGATAAAGGGCGCACCTGGGACAAATTAAACCAGAACGAATATCTCGTAGAGCACGCGTCCACTTTTTACCACAAAGGGGCGCTGTACATCATCGGTGATGAGGCGGGAGGTGCGAACGGCACGGGAGCCATCAGCAAGTCCACCGACGGCGGCCGTACGTGGTCGGCACCCGTAGGGTTGTTGGACAATTTCCGCAACTCGCCCGCTCACGTAGAAATTGCCCAAAACAGGCTTTGGATCGCCTACGAAAATCTGCCCTGGCCACATACCGTGAATTTCCTGTCGGCCTCGGTCGATAGTGATCTAATGAACCCCGACAGTTGGGTTAGTACGGTGAGGCAGGACAATGTTTCTACCGGGAATGAAACCGATATGGTCCTGGGGAAAGACGGGCGACCCATTGCCATGCCCAAAAGCGGAGGGCCGGTAGTCAGGGCCACTGACATGAAGACTGCCGTATCCGAGCCGGGCGATAAATTTGCCTTGCCAGGCAGTCAGAGCAAATACACGGCTAAGTATGATCCGGTATCGGAAAAATACTGGGCGCTGACCAGTCATTCCGAAATTTATCCCGGCGAGGATCGCAGGACGGGAATAACCCTTTTCAGTTCTTACGATTTGAAAACATGGAAGAAAGAGCGACTGGTTTTTCAGGGTACTTCGTCATCGTTTCAAGGGTTCAACTACCCTTCTATGCAAATCGACGGGGATGATATAGTATTTGTGCTACGAACCGCCTGGGAAAACGACCGGGGACAGGCCCAGCGCTGGCACGATGCCAGTATGTTTACCTTCCACAGAATCAGGAATTTCAGGGCTGAACCTTGAACTACCTCACCGATTCATCATACACCCCACCGCTTTCGTCCTTTTCTGCTCGATAGGCTGTCCGGCCAAAAATGCATCAAGTGCATTTTTAAGATACTGTTCCGTAGGTTCGGGACGGTTTTTTCCCAGAGCGTAGTACCAGTTGTCGATGGCGCCCTGGTAAAGTACCTCACCGATGGGACTGGTCATAACTACTTCAGGCGTGACGGAGGCGTCCCAGTGCTCGTCCAGGGCATATTTCCTATCTATCTCGCCCGGAAAGGGTATTTTATATTTTTTGTGGAAATTCTTGATGTCCCGTTTTTTGATAACGGGCGAGGTGTACACGCCCCGAAACGTCACGCCTCGGTCAGCGTAGGTTTCGTGCATTTGGCGGACGGTCAGGGTGTAGTTTTGGCAAATCGGGCACTCTGGGTCGAGAAAAAGCCAAACGGTGCATTTTGGATGGTGTTGCCGGGTGTTCGGCCGATTTTCCCCCTGCGGGAATAGCAAAGGCAAACCAAAGGGCAACGAGACAAAAAGGAAGGCGAAATTTCAAAGTGCAGCGTATAAGTTCTGAAATCAATATACGCTTTTACAAAACAATATACTGCGAAAATGATTTTTCACAGCATATATTTAATTAATTCCACAAGGAATTGAATTTTCCGGCTCAGTTTACAAAGTTTCTTTGCGTGCTGGATTTTTTGTGTGAAATTAGATTTTACAATCAATCAAACCTAATCAGAATACCATGAGAAAAATAAGTTTACTTTATCTTCTAGGTTGCCTTATTTTTTGCACCGCCGCGCTGGCGCAGGATCTTAGGATAACCGGAACCGTAACCTCCGCCGACGACGGTTCTTCCCTGCCCGGCGTGAGTGTACAAGTCAAAGGTACCCAGCGCGGAACGCAAACCGATGCTATGGGTAGCTACGTCGTAGAAGCTGCACCTAACGCGGTGCTTATTTTCAGTTTTGTGGGCTTTACCCCACAGGAAATTCCCGTTGGCAATTCTACCACGATCGATGTTCAGCTCGCGGCCGACATCCGCTCGCTGAGCGAGGTAGTAGTGACGGGCTACGGGACGCAGTCGAAGCGTAACCTAACGGGCAATATTGCCAAGGTGAGCGGGGCCGAAATCGCCAATACGCCCGTAACTACCTTCGAGCAAGCCTTGCAAGGCCGTGCCGCCGGGGTGCAGGTCACGTCGCTCAATGGAAAACTCGGCCAGGGGATGCAGATGCGCATCCGGGGTTCGTCGTCGGTTACGGCCAGCAACGAGCCGCTTTACGTATTGGATGGTATCCCGTTAACGACCAGTGACCAGGGAACCAGTTCGGCCCCACAGAACCCGCTGGCGGACATCAACTTCAACGACATCGAGTCGATCGACATCCTGAAAGATGCCTCGGCTGCCGCTATCTACGGAGCGCGGGCGTCCAACGGCGTGGTGCTGATTACAACCAAAAAAGGAAAATCGGGCAAGACGAAATTCAACGTCAGCTACCAAATGGGCAGCAGCAAGCCTACCCGCCTGCGGCAGTGGCTCAATACAGAACAGTACGTGGAGTTATTTTCGGAAGCCGTGCAGAATGAGATCGACGCGGGGAATTTGCCCGCCAGCTACCTAACGGGCAGCACCTACAACCGTTTCACGCGTTACGCCGCCGGGGATCGGGCGGGCTGGGAAACCGGCAAGTTCGATACCGACTGGCAGGCGGAAGCTTTCCAAAAAGCCCCGATGGGCCAGTTCGACATCAGTGCCAGCGGTGGCGACGCCAAGACCCGCTTCTTCGTGTCGGGGCAGTACCTCGACCAAAAAGGGATTTTGGTAAAAAACTCATTCAAGCGGCTCAGCGGACGCATTAACCTCGATCATAAAGCCACCGATCGACTCACGCTGGGCGTAAACGTCAATCTGGCCCGCACTGTCAACGGACGGCTATCAAACGACAACGCCTTCTCAACGCCGCTGCAGATCGTGGCCTTGCCGCCCATTACCCCGGTCATCGACCCGCGCACCGATGAACTGAGCGGCAGCTACACCTTGTATTACAATCCGTTGCTCAACCGCGATTTTTCATCCAACGTTTCTACCTCCTATCGTACTATCGGAAATGTTTTCGCGGAGTACCGATTTGCCGACTGGCTCAAATTTCGCTCCGAGATGGGAACCGATATTTATAACCTGAACGAAGACCAGTATTTCGGCAAGGAAACCTCACGCAATACCGGAGCCCCCAACGGCCAGGGGTATAGTACGTGGGCGCAGATTACCAACTACACCACCAACAATTTCTTTACGTTGGGCCAGACTTTTGGTGAAAAACACGATGTGGATGCTACTCTGGGTATGACCTTTCAGAAATCGGAAGCCTCCTACAATTCCGTTACAGGGCAGGAATTCCCTTCCAACGCCTACACCAAAGTCACTTCGGCGGCTAACATTACGGCGGGAAGTTCGTCAGCCAGCAATTACAGTTTCCTTTCCTACTTTGCGCGGGCCAACTACCGTTTTGATAACAAATACCTGTTTTCGGTCAGCGGACGCGTGGACGGTTCGTCGCGCTTCGGAGCCAACAACCGCTACGGCTTTTTCCCGGCGGCTTCGGTCGGCTGGATTATTTCCGACGAGTCGTTTATGGAAGCTATCCCGACGCTCAGTTTGCTCAAACTGCGGGCCAGCTACGGCCTGACGGGCAACGCCGAAATCGGCAACTTCGACTCCTACGGCTTATACCGGGGCGATGCGGGCTACGCGGGCGTACCCGGTCAGCGGCCCGAACAAATCGAGAACCCCGACCTGCGCTGGGAACAAACGACGCAGACGGACATCGGTCTGGAATTTGGCTTGTTTTCGGGGCGACTTTCGGGCGAGGTCGATTACTATATCAAGAACACCCGCGACTTGCTGCTGAACGTGAATGTGCCGGGTACTTCGGGCTTCCGTACGCAGCTCCGCAACATCGGTAATCTCGAAAACAAAGGCTGGGAGTTCGTCCTGCGGTCGGATAATACGACCGGGGCCTTCAAGTGGAACAGCTCGCTGAACCTGTCGGCCAACCGCAACAAAATCGTGAACCTCGACGGCCAGGTCATCACGGGTGGTTTTATCAACCAGGCAGTCGAGGGTCAACCCATCGGTTCGTTCTTCACCATCGAGTACGCGGGTGTGGATCCGGCCAACGGTGACGCGCTTTATTATAAAAACGACGAGCGGCCTGATGGCACTTTCGACCGCACCACGACCAATAATCCCAACGACGCGCAGCGCGTGGTGGTGGGCAACCCGAATCCGAAACTCATCGGTGGTTTGAGCAATAGCTTTGCCTACAAGGGCATAGAGCTTACCGTTTTGTTCCAGGGCCAAACGGGCAACGACATTTACAACGGCGGCGGTAAATTCCAATCGGCCAACGGCGATTTCTTCGACAACCAAACTGTGGATCAACTCGAACGCTGGCAGCAGCCCGGCGACATGACGAACGTTCCGCAGGCCCGGCTCTTCGGGGCCAACGGGACGGCCGAGTCATCGCGCTATTTGCAGCGCGGCGATTACCTGCGCCTGAAGAATGCCACGCTCTCCTATTCGTTACCTTCCACGCTTACCAGCCGTATCAAGATGGATCGCGTGCGGCTGTACGTGACGGGCCAGAACCTGCTGACTTTCACCAAGTACACGGGCTGGGATCCCGAAGTGAACGCCGACTATCTGGCGGGAAACATCGGGCTGGGCAACGATTTCTATTCCGCTCCCCAGGCAAAAACGATTATCGTAGGGATCAATTTAGGGTTTTGACCTAGCGGACGGTCGACGTTTGAAACCGCCGTGGTTTGATCTAATAATTCATATCTAATATCTCCTATTTTAACATGAAACATATTCTTAAAAACCTCCTTCCTTACGCGCTGACGGGCAGCTTGCTGGTGCTGGGGGGCTGCGCCAATGAACTTGACGTAAAGCCTGTCAACACCATCGACGCCGGGGCAGCTGTGGCTACTTCGGGCGATGTGGCAGCCTTGCTTGTGGGTGCTTACGACGCTCTGGGCGACGCCGACGTGTACGGCGGCAATGTCCTGCGCGACGCCGATTTGTTGGGCGACAATGGCGAGATTTTCTTCGACGGCACCTTCGTGGCTCCCGACGAAATTTTTCGTAAAAGTCTGCTCGTCAATAATAACCAGGCCGAAGTTACCTGGCTCGATTCTTACCGAGCTATCAACATCGTCAACAACGTGCTGGCTAACCTTGCGGTGGTCACCGAGGGCGATCGGGCTCGCGTGGAGGGCGAGGCCAAGTTTATTCGCGGCACCCTGTATTTTGAGCTGGTGCGCAACTACGCCAAAGTCTGGACCGACGGTACGCCTTCGGCCAATCCCGGCGTTCCGCTGGTGCTGGCGCCGACCGTTGAGATCACCGAGCAGGCCAAGGTGAGTCGCAACTCGGTGGGCGAGGTCTATGCGCAGGTCATCAAAGACCTGACTGAAGCAGAGGCCAACCTACCCGAGAGCAACGGTTTCTTTGCCACCAAATACGCCGCAGCGGCGATGCTGTCACGGGTGTACCTGATGCAGCAAAAATACCCCGAAGCAGCCAACGCCGCTACGCGTGTCATCGACTCCAAGAAGTACTCGCTGGTCAACACTCAGGACGTTTTCGACCTGCGCGTCAACGTGAACGGGGTCAACACGGCTGAGGATATATTTGCCGTTCAAATCACCTCGCAGGATGGCACTAATTCCACGAATACCTTTTACGCTGCTCCCGACTTCGGTGGTCGCGGCGACATCCTGATAGAAGACGCTCACCTGGCACTTTACGAAGCAGGTGATAACCGGGCGAATCTTTTCTATGAGGATAACGGCAGCGTATTTACCTCGAAATGGATCAATCAGTACGGCAACGTCAAGATTTTGCGCCTAGCCGAGATGTATCTAACCCGCGCCGAAGCCAACTTTCGCAACAACTCCAGCATCGGGGCGGCTCCATCGGTCGACATTAATCTGATCCGTGCCCGCGCCGGACTTGCCGCCATTCCGGCAGCCTCGCTCACGGTTGCGAATATTTTGAAAGAGCGGCATTTGGAACTGGCGTTCGAGGGGCACTTGATCCACGACATCAAGCGCACCAAGCGCAATGTGGGAGATTTGCCATTCGACTCACCCAAACTGGTGTACCCCATTCCGCGCCGCGAAATAGACGCCAACGCCAATCTTGCCCAGAATCCAGGCTATTGAGCCTCGCAGCTTACCAGGAATATTTGACTGGCGTATACAGGAATATTTGACTGGCGTATAGTGGTTAGAAAAACGGAAGCACTCCTTCGAAAAAATGGAGTGCTTCTTTTGTTTTTCAGGCAATTTCAGCGCCAGCTGAATGAATCGAGCTTTATCATTTATTTCAATAAATCAATATATCTATCGTTATTTAGCGCACAATTACCTTTTGACACTAAATATTCTATTGTCCGCAACTGAAACGGGCCTATTTTGCGTAGTTAGAAGAAAGCTATTGCATTTGCTCTGCCCAAAACCCTAACCTATTGCCAGCTATCTTTACCAACTACATGATGAAATACTACGGCCGCATTTGGCTGCTTTGCCTCCTCCTTTCGGGTGTCGTCTCCAATGCCATAGCCCAGCGGGTGATCACGGGTAAGGTCACATCAGTGGCCGACAGCTCACCCCTGCCGGGCGTCAGCGTACTGGTGAAAGGCACCACCAACGGCACCAGCGCCGACGCCGAGGGCCAGTACCGGCTTTCCATCCCCACGTCCGGCACAGTAACGCTGGCTTTCTCCTTCATCGGTCTAGAACCCCAGGAAATTACGGTGGGCAACAACCGCTCGGTAGTCAACGTCGAGATGGCCGAGAGCGCCACTGAACTGAATCAGGTAGTGGTGACGGGCTACAATCAAACGCAACGTAAGGATGTCATCGGTTCTATCACCTCCATTAAGAGCGATATATACAAGGATGTTCCGGTAGTGGGCGTCGATCAGGCGCTACAGGGCCGGGCGGCAGGGGTTCAGGTATCGCAGTCGTCCGGTACGCCGGGCGGGGGTATTTCCATCCGAATCCGGGGGAACACTTCTATTTCAGCTTCCAATCGTCCGCTGTTTATCGTGGACGGAGTACCGGTGGAAGTCGGGGCGGTTTCGGGTCGCAGCTTCGGCGGTCAACAGGACAACACTCTGGCCATTATCAACCCCAATGACATCGAATCCCTGGAAGTACTGAAAGATGCGGCTGCCAAAGCCATTTACGGTTCACGGGGGGCCAATGGCGTGGTTCTCATTACAACCAAGCGGGGACGCAACAACAAAACTACCATTACGGCGGATGTACAGCGGGGCGTCACCCAAATCATCAAGCGGCCACAACTCCTAAACTCCGCCCAACTGATCGAACTACAACGTGAGGCGGTGACCAATGCCGGGCAAGACCCGGACAAGCAAGGGCTCATCGCGGGCGTGACCGACGGAGTGGACACTGATTGGGTCGATGCCGTACTGCGGCAGGGTGTATTGCAACAATACCAAATATCGGCCTCGGGAGGCAACGACCGCACTCGGTTTTACCTCAGCGGCAGCGCGCGTGACGAAGAGGGCGTACAGCTCAACAATCGCTTTACCCGTTATAGTGGGGCGCTCAATATGGATCATAAAGCTACCTCCAAATTGAACTTCGGGGCCAATATCAACATGGCCGTTAGCAAAAACAACCGCGTGAAGGGAGATAATTTTCTGGATGGTGTGTATTCAGGAGCCATCAAGAGTCTTCCCTTCTACGCGCCATTCAACGAGCAGGGAAAACTGTACGGCCCCAACAGCATCGGCTACGCGGGCTTTCCCAACTTCAATCCCGTGGCCCAAGCCGTACTGCCACGCTTCGTGACGCACGGATTGAAAATGATCGTCGGGGTCAATGCCGATTATGAAATTATCAAGAATCTGCGCTTCCGCACGAAGTTCAGCATGGACTACAACAATGCGGAGGAAGACCAATACGAATCTTCCGGAACCGCCATCGGTGGCTTTCTGCAAGGAGTAGGCGGTAAAGGATACGGCGTATATAGTTCCTATACAGGCTATACGCTGATCAATTCCAACGTCCTTACTTACTACCTCTCGCTCAACGACAAACACCACTTCAATGTCCTGCTGGGTAACGAAATCATTCACTCGCAGGCGCGTTCGTCCAACGTGCAGGGGCGTCTTTTCCCCAGCGACGACTTTACTTACATCGGTTCCGCCGGAATTGTGGACAACGGTAGTTCCTCTTTCGGACAAAACGGTTTGCTTTCGTTCTTTGGGGAGATAAAGTACGACTTTCAGGACAGGTACCTGCTGGGCTTCACCTCCCGTTACGATGGTTCCTCGCGCTTTGGTCAAAACCGCCGCTTTGGTCTTTTCCCCTCGGCCTCGTTCGGCTGGCGAGTTTCGCAAGAGAAGTTCATGGAAAATGTGCGTTTCGTCAGCGATTTGAAACTACGCGGTAGTTTTGGTTTTACGGGGAACGAGCGGATCGGAAATTTCCAGTACTTAGGTACCTGGGCCAGCGCTACCTACAATGGGGCGACGGGCGTGGGGCCCAACAATCTTAGCAATCCCAACCTGCAATGGGAGCGCACCCGTGAAGCTAATATCGGCTTCGATGCTGCTTTCTGGAATGGCCGCTTTTCGGTTACCGCCGATGTGTACAGCAACCTGACCGACAACCTGCTGTTCGCCGAACCGATTCCCCTTACCACCGGATTCGGCAGTATTCAGGGTAACATTGGTCAGATTTCCAACAAGGGTGTGGAACTCACACTTTCTTCCGTCAACGTGGATCGGGCGGTACGCTGGAGTTCCGATCTGAACCTGACCCACAACCTGAACAACGTTGCTATGCTGGCTAATAATGATACTTTGTTTCGGGGCTATTCGGGTAATGGCGTGGGTGGCACAAACGCCGTGTTGCAAGGCCAGCCGCTGGGTACTTTCTGGGGCCTGAAGTTCATGGGCGTGGATCCCGCCACGGGTGACGCCATCTATGACGACGTCAACGGGGACGGACGAATTTCGCCCGAAGACGGTCAGGTAATTGGTAACGCCCAACCCAAGTTGTACGGCGGATTTACCAACAGTGTTTCTTACAAAGGATTCGATTTGAGCGTTTTCTTCCAGTTCATGTATGGGAATAAGATTCTAAATTTTACAAATACTTCTCTGTTGAATACGGGTTCCGACATTCAGGACAATCAGAGCATTGCCGCACTGCGGCGGTGGAAGCAGGAGGGTGATGAAACGGACATTCCCCGTTACATTCTTGGCAACACCTACAACAGTTTTCACAGCAGCCGCTTTTTGGAAGACGGTTCTTACCTGCGGCTGAAAAATCTATCGTTCGGCTACAACCTCCCTACCCGCTGGGTAACGAAGGCCAAGATGAGTAGCGTGAGGGTATTTGCTTCGGCTACCAACCTGTGGACGCTTACCGCCTACTCGGGGCCCGATCCCGAGGTGAGTACCATCGACGGCTCGACTGTGGCACAGGGTATCGACTTCTTTACGCTTCCTCAGGTCAAGACGGTTATGGGAGGCGTGACGATCAAGTTTTAATTCAAGATCCTTTTGACATTTTTAGATACGATGAATAGTTCTGGATTTTATAATAGAAAAACCCTGTTGCGCCTGCTGAGCGTAATGCTGGCTTTCACGGTATCGCTCAGCTCCTGCCGGGAGATTCTCGAGCCAGAGCCTGTGGATTTGTTGGTGGACGAGTTGGTTTTAAACGAAGCCGCCGACGTTGAACCCGTGCGGCTGGGCTTGTACAACGCTTTCCGGGGCATAGGGGCACCGATGGTGATTGCTGGCTCTTTTACTGCCGACTTCATTCAGCACAATGGTACATTTACCGTGTACAATGAATTGGGAAACAAACAGATAACCTCAGCAAATGCGGCTGCCGGAGCCTTTTGGGGTTCGATATATAGTACAATCTATATTGCCAATTTTATCGAGGAGCGCATAGCCGACGTGCCTGGCGTGAGTGAGGCCAACCGCAAGCAGGTACTGGCCGAAGCGCGATTTCTGCGCGGCTTTGTCAATTTCCTTGGGGCATACACTTTTGGCGGAATTCCGCAGGTCACGACTACTACGATCGCTACCAATCGCAATATTCCACGCGCCTCTCGTGAGGATATATTGAAGTCGGTGCTGGCCGACTATACTGCTGCTCTGCCGGATTTACCCAACACAAACTCCAACAAGACACTCGCCAAAACTTTTGCCACCAAAAATGCCGCGCGTGCGGCGCTGGCTCGTTACTACCTTTATCAGAAAGACTGGGCTCAGGCCGAGAAGTTCGCCTCCGAGGTCATCGCCACCAGGCTGCAGACCCTACCCGAAACCATCGCCGCCGTATTTTTTGAGGAGGTAGATGACGAAACAATCCTTGAAGTGGCCTACGCCAATAATTCCAGCGATGATCCCGGCACTAGTACCTTCGGTCTCAACGATGTTCTGCGCGGTCGCCGGGAGGTCATTCCGGCCAATACCTACATCCTCACGATGCTGGAGACAAACGCCGGAGAAAGAACCCAGACGATTGGTTTCGATCCCGCCCGGCAGCGTGGACGTGACAACGGCTGGTCGGTGCGGAAATACGGCTCCCCCGACGAAGCCAATAACAACATCACCATTTTCCGATTGGCTGAGCAATACCTCATCCGAGCTGAGGCCCGCGCCCAGCAAGGACGTATTGTGGGAGCCAACGGTGCTCAGGCCGATATCAACGTGCTTCGCAAACGCGCCAAAGCTCCCAACGCAAGTATAACTACCCAGGCCGATGCCCTGCTGACCATCGAAAAAGAGCGTGTGTACGAACTCTCTTTCGAGGGGCATCGCTGGTACGACCTTAAACGCACCAATCGTATTCAGCCCGTAATGACTGCTTTTTCAACCAACTGGAACGAAAAGTTCAATCTCTGGCCCATTCCCCAGAGCGAAATTCAGCGTAATAAGGCTTTGGCGGGATCTCAGAATCCGGGGTATTGAATTAATTTTGAATGAGTGAATGAGTGAATGAATAATAAACCGATGAAATTGACCCATAAAATACTGTCATTAGGATTCGTGCTGGCGATGCTGGCCCTCGCTTCCTGCGAAGAGCAGAAAATTGTTTTTGAAGGCCCTGACTACGTGCGCTTTTCGGATTCTTCCGTAGTTGCCAAAGAAAGTCTTGGCCAGCCTATCGAACTGAAAGTTCATGTCGTGGGTAAACCCCTGGCCCAGGCCGTGACTGTCAACTACACCGTGGGAGGGAATGCCCGCGAAGGGCGCGACTATGTTATTGAAGGCACGAAGGGTGTCGTTACGATTCCGGCGGGCAAGTACTTCGGCACCATCGTCGTGCGTCTGATCAACAATGCCAACAACATTTTGGAATCGCAGGATGTAGTGTTTACGCTGACCGATGTCAACCCGAGCCAGAGCTTGCAGATTGGCTTTGGCAAGGCCAACATGGGGAAGGTTTTTCGCTTAACGATTCAGGACGACTGTCTGTTGAGTGGGTTCTACACGGGTCGGTTTGGTACCGATAATGTAGTCGAGAACATCGAAATCAGCAGCCTGGATTGTAAAACGTACAAGGTAGCCAACTGGAATATCGGGCTCTTGGGACTATTTACCTTCAACGCCAGGAAAGTACCCATTGACTTCGTCGATAACGGCGATAACACCCTAACCATCCCTACTCAGGTGACTACTGAATTGCCTACTCCCTATGACACCCTGAGAGGCAATGGATTGTGGAACCCGCAAACCCGGGCGATCACGCTGAACATTAAATTGAAATTACCAATATCGGATACTAGGGACACGGTACTCACAGTACCATTCAGGTTTACACCCCGGAAGTAGTAAAAGCGGAGTTGTAGATTGCTTATGGCTAAACAGCTAAACAAAGAAACGAAACACGAATATCACTACATAAAGCATCGACCATGATCTCCAACCGTTTACTCACAATAATCCTCGGCTTACTGACGGTGGGATTGGCGGGTTGTTCCGAAATCAAGGAACCCACGCCGCTTACCTATACCCAGCTACTCACGGGCAAGGAAAAGAAAACCTGGTCGCTGACCTCCTTCGAGGTAATAGACGACGGTGAAGAGTCTGGACCGGTTCCCGCCAGCCAACTATTCAGTAACGCCTGTGAAGCCGACGATCAGTTTGTGTTTTATGCTAATGCTGAGCGTAAGTACGAGTACATCAACGGTCCTACCAAATGCGCCAGCAGCGAACCCGACGTACTTCTGGAAGACACGTGGACCTTTGTCAACGCCACGGCCACGTTGGAATTTGCTTTTCCGTTGCTGAGTTCAGGCAAACTACCCTACATCGTCAAGTCGCTTACCGAAAACAGCATGACGCTGGAAATATACCTGGACGAACTCGACAACGTCGACGCCAGCTACCGCTTCGTCTTTACCTCTGCCAGCAAGTAGCTGCCAATATTTTTATAAAAACTTTTCTCCACATTCATTTCGACCCACGGACCGGCCTATTGAATAATGAAGCGACGTTACCTTTATAGCATTCTATTTCTCAGTTTTTTGTGGGGCTTCAAAGCAATCGCACAGCCGAACGCGGCCCGGCCCGAGCCCTGCGCCACCATGCAGATGGATAGCCTATTGCGGGCCAAACATCCCGGCCTGGGTTCATTGCAGGATTTTGAGGTATTGCTGCAAAAAAAGATTCATGAGCGGGAAGAGTTGCAAAAAAGCGGGCGGGTTACGCTCGAAACGCTCACGATTCCCATTATCGTCCACGTCGTTCATAACGGTGAAGGCGTTGGCGCGGGTCGCAACCTCAGTGAAGCGCAGGTTAAGTCGCAAATTGAAACCTTGAACGAAGATTTCCGCCGCAGGGCAGGAACGCCCGGCTTCAATGACGATCCACGCGGGGCCGACATCGAGATCGAGTTCTGCCTGGCCCGCCTGAATCAGCAGGGGGGCGTAATGGCTGAGCCGGGTATCGACCGCATCAACGGCAACCGGACCACCTGGACACGCAACGATATTGAGAACGTTCTGAAACCAAGCTCGATCTGGGACCCTGACAAGTACTTCAACGTTTGGGTATTGGACTTTGACGCCAGCGCTCAGTTGGCGGGCTATGCTCAGTTTCCCAGTATGTCCACGCTGGCGGGTATCCCCGATAACAGTCCCCGCAACACCGATGGCGTGGTGATTGCCTACCGGGCTTTTGGTAATGCTCTCAAAGGCAACTTTCCCATCTTGCAGGCTCCCTACAACCAAGGCCGAACGCTCACGCACGAAGTGGGCCACTGGCTGGGTCTGCGCCATATTTGGGGCGACGCCAACTGCGGCAACGACTTTGTGGACGACACGCCCCCCCAGGCCAGCGAGAGCCGGGGCTGTCAGGTGGGACGCACTTCCTGCGGGGCTGTCAATATGGTCCAAAACTACATGGACTACTCCGATGACGCTTGTTTCAATATCTTTACCAAAGGCCAGAAGACCAGAATGCGAACCGTAATGGATATCAGTCCGCGCCGGAATTCTCTCATCACGTCTAATCTATGCGGCACGATAGTCGTTGGACCACCCCGCGTCAACTTCCGGGCCGAAACGCAGCAGGTACTTTTGGGAGCCACAGTTCAGTTTTTTGATCTTTCCAGCAACTTTCCCAACCGCTGGTACTGGACATTCGAGGGCGGCGCACCTGCTAATTCCACCCAACAAAATCCTGTGGT